>JAJYFE010000163.1 GCA_021785435.1 Planctomycetota bacterium | reverse complement strand
GCGAAGGAACACGTCTGGCCTTTGGCGAACCGTTGCGGGTCGTACCCGAATTGGCCGCAGCCCAAGTCCTGGTCTCCTTCGATTGGGATTTTTTAGTCGGGGATCCGCTTTCCGTGAAATTCGCCCGCGACTTCGCCGCAGGGCGTCGGCTGACCGACCCGGCCACAGGCCGGCAGGCCACGCGCATGAACCGCCTGTACGTGGTGGAATCCACGTTCAGTATGACTGGAAGCCATGCCGAAAACGCCCGCCACCGCTTCGCGGTGGCAGCCAAGGATATTCCCATCGTCGCGGGCCTGCTGGCGGCGGAATTGGAGCGGCTGGGGCTGGCCGCAACCGTCGCCATCCCCGCTTTGCCCGCCCCACCGCCCGGCGTGGAATTGGCGGCCCTCCGCGCGCTGGCGCAGGACTTGCTGGCCCACCGCGGTCGCTGCGTTTTGCTCGCCGGGCCAGGTCAGCCGCCCGAACTGCACGCCCTGATCGCCATCCTGAATGCCGCGCTCGACAACACGGGCCGCACGGTTCACTACTATCCCGCGCCGGATCCGCAACGCCCGGTGCACGTTGAAGCCATCACCCGTTTGACGGGTGCCATCCGCCGCCGCGAAATATCGACGCTGGTCATTCTGGGCGGCAATCCCGTCTACAATGCTCCGGCGGATTTGGACTTCGCCGCGGCCCTGGCCGCCGTGCCGGTCAGCGTGCATCTGGCTGATTATGTGGATGAAACGTCGCGACGCTGCACTTGGCATCTGCCGCGCTGCCACTATCTGGAAAGCTGGGGCGATGCCCGGACCTACAACGGCTTGGTCAGTATTGCTCAACCGTTGATTGAGCCAATATTTGGTGGCCGCAGCACGATCGAACTATTGGCCCTGCTGATTGAAGACCCGGTTCGCAACGGCTATGAAATTGTGCAGAGAACGCTGGGTATCCACGCCTCCGAATGGCGCTGGAAGAAGGCCCTGTTTGACGGCTATGTGGAAAAGACCGCCCAGTCGCCGGCGCATCCGTCCCCCCACGCCCTGGCCGTAGGACAAAAACTTAGCCCCCTGCTGGCCCGCGCCGCCGAGCCTCTGGGTCTGTCCAATCTCGAACTGGTCTATCGGCCGGACCGCAAGGTTTACGACGGTCGCTGGGCCAATAACGGTTGGTTACAGGAATTGCCGGAACCCATGACCCGCCTGACCTGGGACAACGCGGCCCTCATCAGCCCGAAGACCGCGGCCGCCCTGGGACTGGACCCGCACCAGACGCATCTGATTCAGGTGCAAATCGCCGGGCGGGCGCTGGCCATCGCCGCATACATCATGCCGGGTCAGCCGGACCACACGATCACAGTGGCGCTGGGCTATGGCCGCAGCAGCGCCGGCAATGTCGGCGACAACGTCGGTTTTAACGGGTATACATTGCGGACCAGCGCCGCGATGTATTCGCAGACCGGCGCCCGCGTGACGGTCACCGCGGAAACCCACGAACTGGCCAGCACGCAGAATCATTTTGTCATCGGCACCCTTGGCCGCCAGGCCATCGCGGCGGAAATTCCGGATCTGATCCACCAGGGCACCTTTGCCGACTGGCTTAAACAGCCCGCGTTGGGCCACAAGAAATCGGTGGCAGTGAACCTCTGGCAGGGGCACCGCTTCGATACCGGCTACCAATGGGGAATGGCGGTGGATTTGACCGCCTGCATTGGCTGCTCAGCATGCGTGGTGGCCTGCCGGGCGGAGAACAATGTTCCTATCGTCGGCAAACAACAGGTGCTGATGGGCCGCGAAATGGATTGGATCCGCATCGACCGCTACTTTCGTGGTCCCGACGCCTCCGCACCGGAATGCGTGCATGAACCGGTCATGTGCATGCAATGCGAAAACGCACCCTGTGAGGCGGTCTGCCCGGTTGGCGCCACCTCCACCGCCCCGGATGGTTTGAACACCATGACCTATAACCGCTGCATCGGCACGCGCTACTGCGCCGCGAACTGCCCCTACAAAGTGCGGCGTTTCAACTTTCTCGACTACAATAGCGGCACCTTACGGAATCTCTATGAGCCGAATATTTTGCGCCAACCCATGAATGATTTAACGGCCCTGCAGAAAAATCCGCAGGTCAGTATTCGGGTGCGCGGCGTGATGGAGAAATGCACCTACTGCGTCCAACGCATTGCAGCGGCAACCATCACCGCGCAACGGGAAAATCGCCGCATTCGCGATGGCGAAATCACACCAGCCTGCGCTCAGGCTTGCCCCGCCGAAGCCTTGGTTTTCGGCGACATTCGCGACCCGAATAGCCGAGTTGCCACCTTGCAACGTCAGAGTCGCAGTTATGGTATCCTGAATAATTTGTTGTTGACTGCTCCGCGCACCGAGTATCTGCCCAAGGTCTGGAACCCGAATCCGGCCTTACCGGCGCCCCCGCCGGGGCCGCTGGGCAGCCAGTGAAAGTAAAAAGTAAAAGGTCCACAATGAAAAACTCGCCAGACAAGAATATAGAGAGAAGCGGAGGCCCTCACGCCCCGGTGTCCCAGGAAGCTCTCGCATGACCACCGCTATCACGGCACCTTTCGCCCCCACCGATCTGGACAACACCGGCGACGAATTGTTGCGCGAACCGGTGCTGGTGACCGGGCCGGCCACGTACCAGGCGGTCACCGATCAGGTTTGCCGCGTTACCGAGGCGCCACGCGCTCCCCGGGCCTGGTACGTGGCAATGGCCATTTCCCTGGCGCTGCTGCTTCTCTTCGGCGTGCTGATCACCTACGCTATTTTCACGGGCGTGGGGGTATGGGGAAATAATTCCCCCTCATTCTGGGGCTTTCCGATCATTAACTTCGTGTTCTGGGTGGGCATTGCCCACGCCGGCACGTTTATTTCCGCGATCCTGCTGCTCTTTCGCCAGAAATGGCGCACAGGAATCAACCGCTTTGCGGAGGCTACCACCGTCTTCGCGGTGGTCTGCGCCGGCATCTTTCCCGCGATTCATGTAGGCCGGCCATGGCTCGCCTATTGGCTGTTGCCCTATCCGAATATTATGGGCGACTGGCCCAACTTTTTTAGCCCGTTGCTTTGGGACGCCTGTGCGGTGGGCACCTACGCCACCGTATCTATCCTGTTCTGGTACACCGGAATGGTGCCCGATTTGGCCACCTTGCGCGACCGCGCCACCGGCCGTATCAAACCCGCGGTTTACGGCCTTCTGAGCCTGGGCTGGCGCGGCTCAGCCCGGCAGTGGCATCTGTATGAACGAGCCAATATTATTCTAGCCGTTCTGGCCACCGCGCTCGTGCTGGGCGTCAGCTCCACCGTCAGCACCGATATGGCGGTTTCGCAAATCCCCGCCTGGCACGAAACTATTTTCCCCCCCTACTTCACCGCCGGAGCCATCTACAGTGGTTTTGCGATTGTCCTGGCCTTGGCCATACCGGCCCGTGAGCTTTTCGGCTTAAAGGACCTCATCACCAAACGCCATCTCGACAACCTCGCCAAGCTGGCCCTCCTGCTCGGCTCCATGGTGCTTTACATCTACTTGATTGAGTTTGTCATCGCCTGGTACAGCGGTGATCCCTATGAGCGCTTCGCCTACCTGAACTATGAGTTCGGGCCATACTGGTGGCTGGGCTGGGGTATTTTATTCTGCAACGGCGTGGTGGCTCAGGCCTTCTGGTTCAAATTTGCCCGCCAAACCTGGTGGATCGCCTGGCCTATCGCCGTGCTCTGCGTGATGGGCATGTGGATGGAACGGTTTGTGATCATCATCGTTTCCATGCATCGCAGCTTTCTGCCTTCCTCCTGGCATATGTTCGTCCCGACGTGGATCGACATCGGCACTTTGGCGGGAAGTTTCGGCCTGTTTTTTACGCTGTTCCTGCTGTTCTGCCGGTATTGTCCGATGGTGGCGGTTTCCGAAGTTAAGGCGATTCTGCCCCAGGCGCAGACCCGAGATGCGCTGGCCAACGGGCGGCATTGAGCATTGGTTTGAAATTCGGAATTTGAAATTTTCATTTTGAGTTTTAATTATGGCGATGTCCCAGAACATTATTTCCCCCGTGGCGGGCGCCGCGGAACCGACTCCCTACGGTTTATTGGCCGAATTCCCTGACCCGCAGGCCCTGCTTCGCGCCGCTGCGGCCATCCGCCAGGCCGGTTATCGGCGCTGGGACTGCTATAGCCCCTTCCCCATCCATGGCTTGGACCGGGCGATGCGCTTGAAACGCAGCGTGTTGCCCTGGTTCGTTTTTGGCGGCGCGTTTACCGGCTGTTTCGCAGCGCTGGCCGTCGCGTGGTTCTGCAACGCCTACGCCTACCCGCTGATTTTCTCAGGTAAGCCATACTGGGGCTTGCCCGCCAATATTCCCGTGGCCTTTCCCCTGACCATTTTGTTCGGGGCGGTCACCACGTTTCTGGCTTTGTGGGCGCTCGCCGGCCTGCCGCGGCTGCATCATCCCTTATTTTTCAGTGCGCGGTTTCGCCGGGCCACGACGGACGGATTTTTCGTGACCATCGAGGCCACGGATCCGTGTTACGACCTGGCGGCCACCACCCAATTGCTGCGCCGCCTGGGCGCCCAAGCCGTGGAGGTCGTGAAAGACTGCTGATGATTCGAGGCCGAACCAAGACCTTTTTGATCGTCGCCAACCTCGTGGTGGTGTTGTTGCTTCCTTTCGCCGTCATCGCGGTGCGCCGGGAAGTGCGCAGCGCCACGCCGCGCTGGGCCATTATTCCCGATATGGATGAAATGCCCTACGGCACGCCGCAAAAACCAAGCGCATTCTTCGCTGACGGCCGCGTTATGCGGCCCCACATCGCCGGAACCATGGCCCGGCAGGATTTTATTTATCTCAATATTGCCGCGGAGCGGGCCGATCCGAACCACTACCGGCAGGCCCATGTGGTGCTCGATACCGCCGGAAAATATAATCGCATCATGCTCGGCCAAACGCTTTCCGGCGGTCAAGGCACCTTCGTGAAACGTATCCCCTTGCCGGTGACGCGGGCATTCCTTCGGCGGGGCCAGGAACAGTTCAATATTTTCTGCGCCCCGTGCCACGGTTATAACGGAAGGGGTAACGGCATGGTGAATCGCTACGTGACCCGCCTGCGCGCCCGGGGCGACCTCGCGGCCGCTGGTACTTGGGTCCAGCCCAGCGATTTAACCGGCCCCGGCGTGCAGTACATGCCGGCCGGCGGCATTTACAGTGTGATCACCAACGGTCTGGCGGCGATGGCCGCCTATAAGGATCAGATTCCGCTGGTGGATCGCTGGGCCATTGTCGCGTATGTCCGGGCGCTGGGATTGTCCGAAAAGGCCGTGGCGCCGACGCGCCTGCCGCCGGCGATAAGGGCGCGACTGACCAAGCCGTAGGGCGGAGCGCCGGGCGATAACCCGGCGGTTGATCCGCCATTTGTTCGGAACTTCGCTGATGACCACAATTGACAAGCCACGGCCCACGATCCCTCTCGGCACCCGGGACCAGATCTACTTAGGCTCGCTCGGCACCCGCGCCACACGCCTTTGCCTGGGGGTCGGCCTGTTGGCGCTGGCCGGCGCCGCGGTCCTGGGCGCGGGGGAAGGCGACGCCATGCGACAATTTCTTTTCGGCTATTTAACGGCTTGGTGCTTCTTTTTTAGCATCGCTGCCGCGAGCCTCTTTTTTGTGCTGGCTCACCACCTTTTTAAAGCCTCCTGGAGTGTGGTCCTCCGCCGGCTGGCCGAGACCCTGGCCTGCAATTTCATTCCCCTGATGGTGCTGCTGCTTCCGATTCTTTTCGGCTTGCACCGGCTCTACCCCTGGACCAGCGCCGCCTACATGCATTCCAGCGCCGATCTGCAAAACAAGTCAGGCCTTCTCAACGAACCGTTCTTTCTGATCCGCTGTCTCTTTTACTTTATCCTTTTGATTGGGCTTAGCTGGTATTTTCGCCGCCAGAGTCTGGCCCAGGATCACGACGGACGCCTGAGCCATCTGCGGGCGCTGCGCTGGCACAGCGGCTGGGGATTTTTAGCGCTGTTCTGGATCATTAATTTTATCGGCGCCGACTTGGTGATGACCTTGCAGCCGCGCTGGCTTAGCTACGCCGCACCACTGTTCTTCTTTTCCGGCGTGATCATGACTATTTACGCCGCCCTGCCCCTGCTGGCCATGTGGCTCCAGCGCAATGGCCGGTTGGATAACGCCATCACTTTGGACCATTACCAGGATTTGGCCCGCTGGCTCTTCGCCTGGATGATGTTTTGGATGTATATCGCCTTCGCCCAATATATGCTGATCTGGTACGCCAACATTCCGCAGGAGACCAGCTTTTTTCTGGTGCGCGATCTTCAGCCTTGGCTATGGATAACTCTGGCTCTTCTGTTCGGCCATTTCATCATGCCATTTCTCGGCCTGTTGCCCCGCTGGGCCAAACGTAATAAACGGGTTTTGGCGTTCTGGTGCGTCTGGCTCCTGTTGTTCGGATATCTAGACCTGTTCTGGCAGATCATGCCGGCGGTTTGGGTCAATACGCCCGCCGGCCGCGTGGCATTGCAGCACGTGAACGCCTTCGACCCGTATCAGCTGGCCCCCACAGCGCGTTACCTGCTGTGGATTCCGCTGTCCACATCGGCTATCCTTATCGATGTTCTATGCCTGCTGGGCATCGGTGGATTGTTCCTGGCCCATACGTTCCACCTGCTGCGCCAAGAGGCGCTGCTGCCGTTGAAGGATCCGCATTTGCCCAGCTCGCTGGTGTTTGAGGAGCTTGTCTAGGATCAGCCGTCGTGATCGGATCGAGCACCGATTTAACTATATGGAGCAAAACCCATGAGCGAAAATCCATTCACCCCCTCCCCTACCCCGCTGGACTCCACCGCCGCGAAAAATGCGCCGCGGAAAAATGATGGAGTGGATACCACCGGCATTTTGCTGATCGGTTCGTTTACTGTCCTGGTGGTGGTGTTCCTGGTATTGGCGCTGGACGCCTATTTTCACCACTACCGTCACGCCTTGATCCGCCAGCGCATGGCCAACATCGGTGCTTGGGCGGCCCGGGTGCAAGCCCGCCAGCAGGCGGATTTGGCGCCGCATTGGACCGACGCGACGCACCGGCATGCCACCGTCGGCATTCGGTTGGCCGAACAAATGGTGGTGGCTGGTTACACGCCGGGCGCCACCCCCGTGCTGCTGGCCGCAGCGCCCACCGCGACTCCGACCGCCCGACTAACCCCTCCCGTGGCCAAGTCCGTCCCCTTGCACCTATTGGGCGCCCAGCTTGCCCAGACCATGGGTTGCACGGGCTGTCACAGTGTTAATGGCCAACCCGGAGCCGGCCCGACGTGGAAAAACCTCGCCGGTTATCCCCAGCATCTGACCAACGGAAAAACTAAAATCGCGGATTATGCATTTCTCAGATTCATGATCCTGCATCCGGGCAAGCTGGTGGTGAAAGGATTTCCACCGATCATGCCGGACATTTACTACGCCCAGTTGGCCGGCCCGAAGCATCCGCACCAGAGGAAACTCAATGCCATCATCTGGTACATTAACACGCTAAGCGACCGCAGCAGCCAAGCCACCCGGCCGCCCGTGCCGGATAAATAAGCCAGACCTACGCGATATACGCCCGGCTTTTTTTGCCGCTCAAATAGCTTTCCATGATGCAGCCGGCCAGATCGCCCGCGGTGCAGTAAAACGCCACCCCACGGCAGAGCCGGGTTAATTGATCCACAAATTCCACCCACTCCAGGCCCCAGTACTCCTCAATCAGGGCGAAGCTGGTCACCCGGATACCCGCCCGCAGACACTGCAACGCTTCACGCAGCGTCGCCAGGGCCGTCTCCCGCCGCGGTGGATACAGCAGATGCAGCGTTTCTCCCTCCACGTGCGCCGTCGGCTGACCGTCGGTAATGATGAACATCAGCTTCTGCGCGGCGCCCCGCCGATTGAGAATCCGCCGCCCCATCTGCATTCCCAACTGCAGATTCGTGAAATGCTGGTGGGTTTTGCCCGCTTCGCTTAATGGTATCCGCACCTGGATTTCATATTCATGCGTGGTCACCGGCTTGGGCGTCAGGAGTGGTAGTTTCATTTCCGGCACCACCGTCGCCGTGCTGTAAAACCCCACCACATCCACTGTGTCCTGTGGAAAACGCGCCCGCACCAGTGCGGTTAACCCCATCGCCACCTTCTTGGCCGCCAGGAATCGCCCGTAGCGCATCATGCTGCCCGACATATCAATCAGAATGCATAGCGCGCAGCTGCTAATGCCTTCCCGCAGGTGTAACTGCAAATCGCCCTCATTAAAGTGGATTGGTAAACCCGGTCGGCCACCGGCGCTGAACTGCCTCGCCAGAGCCTGGCGCAGCGATGCCAGCAAATCCAATTCGCTGACCGGGTCGCCGAACTGATAGGGACGGGTTCCCTCCAGACGTTCGGACCCGGCGCCGGCGTGCACGGTCGGATGGCCCTCCCGGTCGCCGCGCGGTAACTGCGCGAAGATCTCCATCAACGCCCGTCGTTGCATGAGCGTAAGCGCCCGTGGAGTCAGGCAGAACCGGCCCGCGGCTTTCTCCAGCAGACCATCCTGAAGGAGCTTTTCGAGAATTTCCGCATCGGCATCCTGCAACTGCCGCATGGCCTCCAAGGCCTGGTCACCGTACGCCAGAATGAAATCGAATATCTGGTCGTAGGCAAAGAGGCTTTCCGGGGTCGGAAATTCCTGCCCGTCGTATTGGCCGTAGTTGTACCGCACCAGCGCACCTTACCGTGCCCACGCACGGTCTTATCTCTCTATGCTAGGTCGCGCTACCCTCTAAAGGCAATATTTCCGCCACCGGATTATGGGTATGCCATTTTTCCGCGCGGGTTGTAGGGGCGGTCGGTCATCCGCCTCGGGGGGCTTCTCCCTGCCGCCATAGGCGACTGACCTCCCTTCCGGAGACCTGCGCTGTCTCCTGGCAGACTGGAAAGTCTGCACCAGAAGGCGTAAGCCGTGCCCAAAGACGCCGGCTCCATCCCGGAAAAATTGTCACGTCCGGCTCTGTCTCGACCCTCTAAAAACACATCATAAGATCATCACATTGTGGGTGATGACCGGCAGGAGTTGTTCGAGGCGCCGGTTCTCGGGGCGATGGGCGCGCAG
>JAJYFE010000162.1 GCA_021785435.1 Planctomycetota bacterium | reverse complement strand
GGCACGGCGCTGGCCTGCCCCCTCCGCTGGCCCTCGTCCGACGCGCCACCGGCGCGCCGCAGGGAGTCCCCGTCCACCCCGCCGAAAAACGCCCCTGCGAATCTGCCTCTGGCCTCAAAACCGCCCACCCCGCTGTCCTGTCGGCTTTAGCGACCCGCCCTGCGGAATCGCTGCCCCGGCTGATTATCCAGCGCCTGGTAACGCCGCTTTGCGGTATAATAGTGATTTTATGGGAGCAGCGATGGTACGGGAGAATCTTGGCGACATCTTCGCCAACCTGGAGGCACGGATGTCAAGCATCCGCGACTCTCTTTGACGTGGCGGGCAAACAGGCGCGGGTTGCAGAACTGGAAGCCCGCATGGGGCAGGCCACCTTTTGGGACAATCAGGACCAGGCACGCCAGGTCATCGGTGAACTGAAAACCCTGAAACTAGCGATTGAGCCATTCCAGGCGATTGAGAAGGCCCTGCCCGATATTCGCGTGATGCTGGAATTGGGCGCACCACCTAATGGCGACGCGGGTTTACTGCAGGAAGCGGATGCCGAGTTGATCCGCCAGGAGAAGGCCTTGGCCGCCGTGGAGCTTCAGGCTCTGTTCACCGGTCCGCATGACGCCGGGGACTGTTATGTGCAGATTCACGCCGGCGCCGGCGGCACCGAGGCTTGTGACTGGACCGCCATGCTGCTGCGCATGTATTTGCGCTATTTTGAACGGCGCGGCTGGGATGTCAGCGAGGTCGATCGCACGGACGGGGAACAGGCGGGCATTCGCAGCGTCACCTTGTTGGTGAAAGGTCCATATGCCACCGGAACGCTGAACTGCGAGGTCGGCGTGCATCGCCTGGTGCGCATCAGCCCGTTCGATGCCAACGCCCGCCGGCACACCAGTTTCGCCAGCGTCGATGTCACCCCGGTGTTCGCCGGCGCCGACGAGGAGATGGTGATTCCCGAAAGCGATCTTGAAATCGTGGCGTTTGTACGAGCCAGCGGTCCCGGCGGACAAAATGTCAACAAGGTGGCTTCGGCCGTGCGCATCACGCATAAGCCCACCGGCCTGCAAGTGGTCTGCACCAGCGAACGTTCGCAGCAGCAGAATCGGGCGCTGGCGCTGGACTTGATCAAAGCCCGCCTGCGGCGTCTGGAAGAAGCTCGGCGCGACGCGGAATTGGCGCGCCTGTATGGTGAGAAGGGAGACATCGCTTTTGGCTCGCAGATCCGCAGCTACGTGCTGGATGATCGTCGCGTCAAGGACCATCGCAATGGTCATGAAGTGTTCCAACCCGATCGCATCCTCGACGGCGACCTGCAGGAATTTATTGACGCTCAGCTTCGCTACCAGGCCGCTGGTAAGAAACGGTAAGGCTCATATTCCACGAGCAAGGACGGCAGGAAGCACCAAGGTGTTTATCCGAACCTTTGCGCCCGTTTGCGCCGGCGGCCCGGTTCCGTTATAATCAACAACGCGTGGCGACGGTAGGACCGAGCGCGGCGGGAGCTAACATGAGATCCAGTGGTGAAAGGATTGGCGGGTGCGTCGGCGGGCAGCGAGCGGCGCCTTGGCTATGGGGCGCCGGCCAGGCACGCGCTAACGCCCCGGCCAGCGTGGATGCGGCTGATGCTGAAAAAAAGGAGAAATGTGGTATTTTCGGCATCGCCGGGCCGCCGGATGCGGTGGAACGCTGCTATTACGGCCTGTATGCCCTGCAGCATCGTGGCCAGGAATCTGCCGGCATCGCCGCCTGCGATGGCCGCACCATCAACTGTCATACCGGGTTGGGGCTGGTGGCCGATGTGTTCAGCCGGGGCATATTACGCGAGCTGACAGGTCAGTCGGCCATCGGCCACGTGCGCTATTCCACCGCCGGTTCCACCCATAAATGCAACGCCCAGCCGATTCTGGAAGAATTTATCAACGGCCAGGTGGCCGTCGCCCATAATGGCAACATCATCAATGCGGCGCGTCTGCGCAACGAATACCAGCGCTTCGGCCATATCTTTTACTCCACCAGCGACACGGAAATTGTTATTCACATGTTGGCCAAACCCCGCCACCAGGAAAAAGACGATCCCCTGGGGCATGTCCTGCGGCATTTGCAGGGGGCCTTCAGTATGGTGTTCTTGTTCAATAACCGGCTGGAGGCGTGTCGTGATCCATGGGGCTTTCGCCCGCTGGTGATCGGAAAAACCAAGGACGGTTTTTACTGCGTGGCTTCCGAGACTTGCGCTCTGGCCAGCATTCAAGCCTCGTTCGTGCGAGAAGTGGAGCCGGGAGAAATTGTTACGCTCGCTGCGGACGGGGCCACGCTAAGCAGCCGGTTTTTCACTCAGAAGCGTGACGCACCGGCCCACTGTGCCTTTGAACACGTTTATTTTGCCAGTCCCTCCAGCACCATTTTTAACGATACCGTGATGCTGGTGCGGCAGCGCCTGGGTCGGCGCCTGGCCCAGGAAAGCCCGGCGGCCGCGGACATCGTGATTCCCATTCCCGACAGCGGACGTTCCGCGGCCCTGGGGTTCAGCAAGGAAAGCGGCATTCCGTTTGAGGAAGGCATTGTGCCGAACCGTTACGTGGGCCGCTCGTTTATCCAGCCCTCGCAACCCTTGCGCGATTTGGCCGTGCAGATGAAGTTGATTGTGATTCCGGAAATCGTGCGCGGCAAGCGGGTGGTGGTGGTGGAGGATTCCATTGTGCGGGGCACCACCACACGGGGTAAAATTCTGGCCCTGCGCCGTGCCGGGGCCAGGGAAATTCACATGCGCGTGAGTTGTCCGCCGATTCGCCATCCCTGTTTTTTTGGCATCGATTTTCCGACGCCGACGGAATTAATCGCCAACGGCCGGACGGTCGAGGAAATACGTGATTTTATTGAAGTGGATTCCCTGGCGTATCTGTCGCTGGAAGGCATGCTTTCCTGCCTAAGCCAGCCGCCAGACCATTATTGCACCGCGTGCTGGTCGGGCCGTTACCCCATTCCGGTGGAGGAAACCGTCAGCAAATTCGGCTTTGAACGACACCAGTTGAAAATGTTTAAATAAGCGGGCCGCGGTCCGCGCCCAGCGCTGGGAATTTAGCACGCCGCACGGTGCTCCAACCATCCCTTTTCCCTTTTTACTTTGGCCGTGGTATCCGCCGCGCCAGGGGTAGCCTTCCACCGGTACGCCAGCGAGCTTGGCGCGTACACGGTTGACGATGGCGGCAAGTTCGGTGGCCGCAGGGGCGGTGACATAACTTTCGATCGGCATCCGGCCCCTGGTGTAAATCTGCACCAATGTGAGCTGTCCACCATGGCTGAGGATATCCGTCAGACGCTGGATATACGCGGCGACCGCCACTTCTGGAGGAGGTGGACCGTGCCGGCGCAAGATTAAGGTCGGAATGGCGGTGAGGCGTTCGCGGGCTCACCACAGAAGGTTGTCCAGCACCCGCTGGAAAGCAACGGTGGTGCGATCTACCAGCCAGTAATACGTCGCGGTTCCGGCATCCCGCTTGGCCCGGATCTCGCTGGGTGGTCATCCCGAAGCGACAGCACCCAGCGCACGGCAGGCCGATGAAACATCGTAGCGTTGGTGATGACGAGAATTTTCACCATCGGCAGATCCGCCGGTTGCAGCGCCGCCGCGAGCCGTTCGGAGCAGGCGGAAAACGGCGGGCAAGTGGTTGGCGCTCCGTCGCTGGAGAAAGCCACGTCGTTCGATCGGCGTAGTTGCGGCGCCCTGCTGCGGAACAGTTCGCCCTGGAAAATATTTCTAGACCACCTTCAGGATCCGTGGTCATTCGGCCGTTACTAACCGTGGGTCGACCAGCGGCATAATGGCCGGTGCAGTGCGACGGCTCTGTTGGCAAGAGACGCAAACAAAGTTGCAAATCTTGTTCGGATTTAGATTCACACCACTGCTCAGCCCACCGTTGCGGCGGGACACAATGGGATAGACGTAACGATTGTCCCGTCAGAGGCTCGCATGAACGCTGAACGCCCCGGGCACTGGGCCAGGGCCAGCCGCAGCTGGATATTTCACTCCACCTTGGTCTGGGCGCCTGCATCTTTCATTCTTCGTTGTTTCACGGTGCGCCCTGTTGGTCGGGCCACCGACCGCGCCCTGACGGTCGTGGCGCGGGGGGCGTGTCCGCCATCACGGTGGAGCCGGCGGTTCTCCCTTCGGGCGGGTTTTCCAACGTCGATGGATCCACAAGTACTGTGTCGGATCTTCGCGCACGAAAGTTTCGATGGCCCGAGTGTAACGCGCCGTGATATAGTACAAGGGATCGGCCTGCTTTTGCCATTGCTCCGGTTGAATGATATCGGTGAAACCGACATCGAAGTCGAAGCGGTCGCCGCGCCGCCGCGCGTATCCGATGATCACGGGTACGCGGTATTGCATGGCCAACAGCCCAATACTCTTGTAGGTGCTGGCCAGACGTCCGAAAAAAGGAACGAACAACCCCTTCGGGCCGGCGTTCTGATCGGCGATGAAGCCGAGCACGCCCCCGCGGCGCAACACGTCCTGAGCCGTCGTGGTGACGCCACGTTTGGATAGAATAATCTGTCCATGTTTTTCGCGCACGTCCAACAGCCAGGAATCAATATGTGGATTATCAATAGGCCGCGCGACACTGTAGGTGTGAAATCCCAGCGTGGCCAGGGTGTAGCCGAGAATCTCCCAATTGCCGTAATGTCCGGTAAGCAGGATGGCGCCGCGTTCCTGCAGCATCGGCTGGAGCGCTGCTCCGACCTCGTGCAGATGCACGTAGCGATGCCACGATTCCAGGTTGATGACGCGTGGCGTGAACAGCACGTCCATGACCAGCTCGCAAAAATGCTGGATAGAACGCTGACCGACGCGCTGGATCTCGGGGCGGGACCATTGCGGAAAACTGCGGCTTAAATTTTCCATGGCCCGGCGGCGGTGCTTGTAATCGACGGCCCAGAGCAGTGATCCAAAGGCTCGCGCCGTGCGAAGATTCGCGTTAACCGGAAATAATCCGAGCATCATAGCGGCCCAGCGCGCCGCCAGATAGGTGGTCCAATCCAAAACTGGTGAGGCAGGTTTCATCGTCCGGCTGGTCATCATACCCGCCCGAACCGCCGGGCGGCATGGATCAAGGCGTGCAGGTTTTCCGCGGGCGCGGTGGCGGGAATGGCACAACCGGCATTCAGCACCAGACGCGGCGTGTCGCGGAACAACGTCAGCAGCTCGGTTACCTTGCGTGCCACCAGTTCCGGCGAGCCTTGGGCAATTACGCCGGTGGGGTCAAGGTTACCGACGAATACGGCACGAGTTTTCATCAGGTCATGGGCGAGCTTGGGATCGGTTTTGTAGTCGAGCTCCAATCCGTCGGCGCCGGTGCTCAGCATGTCGGCGAGCACCAGCGAGGTGTCGCCGCAAATATGCAGGATATAAGGCCGCCCCAGCGCATGCGCCTGTTCAACCACGCGCTTTTCGTAGGGCAGGGCGAAGCGGCGGTACATCTCGGGAGAGATCAGCGCCGGCCCCGCGGCGCTGTCACCGTTGGAAAACATGTGGCAGCCGGTACGGGCCATCAAACGCAGAAATTGCATTGTCACCTCGGCGCAGTAAGCGAGCAACCGGTGAATTCGCTCGAACTGATCTTCGTCGGCCAGGTCCATCATCCACTCCTGGGATCCGCGCACCAAGGCCGCCAGAGCGAAGGGACACTGATCGCAGTTGCCCCGGATAAAGATTTCTCCCCCGCTGCGTTCCACCAGTAGGCGTACCGCTTCCAACCACACCTGTACGCGCCGATGCCCCGCCAGATCGACTGGCTCCAAGGCGTCCACGTCGGCGAGATTCCGCAGACGGCCGCCGGTGACCACCGCCGGTTCATCCTCGGGATGAGCCACGGTTGCGCCAAGAACTTCGGCCAAAGTGGCGGTGTCGATATCCACGAGAATACCGTCGAAGCCATAGGTCTCCACGGAACGAAGCAGGCTCTCCGCAATAACCCGCGGATTATTTCGCCATTGGGCCATGCTCACGGCGTTTTCCCGGGCTGCCAGCATGAAGTTGTGAAGCATGATCGGCGTTGTATCGGGGCGGCGGCCCGCAAGAACAGCCTGGAATCGCTGGTAACCATTCATCGGTTTGATCTTTCATTTTACAGGCGGCGCGGCCGCGTGGCGGCGAATTCTTGCGAGGCTATGGTTCGATTGGGCGCGGCAACTCCGGCAAAAAACGCGGATCACCGGCGCCCGGGCTGCACCGAGCCGTTCCATCGTCCACCGGCGTCTGGCGCTTTGATTTTAAGCGCCTTCGCCGCGTCAACAGCAGGGTTGCTGCGCCCAGCGCCAGCAGGCCCAGCGTGGTCGGCTCAGGGGTGGGAGCGGCCAGCGTCAAGCCCAGCATTCCGCCAGGCTCATCGATCGTCAGCCAGTCAAAGGGGCTGGTGACCGCATTGGCGCCGTTGACATCCATGCTCGGTTCGAAAAAGTTCATTCCGAGATCACCGTCCAACGTAAGCGTCTGACCTGTAGTGGGATTCTGCAACGTCACATCCTCTACGAAGACCGGGGCCTCCAGGAAGCGAATGGTCGCGCCTTCCGTGGTCTGCAGGGCCAGCGAGTCCAGGTAAAACCCCGCCGCTTCTTGCGACTGCCCGTTGGCACCGACCAGCGATATCACAAACTGATGGGGGATCGTTTGCTGCGTGTCCGCGGTGATGAGGTAGGGATCACCGCTGGCATTGGTCCCGCTGGCGTATGTCACGTCCAGCGCAGCAGCTTCGGCCGTGGAAATAAACGATGCCTGCGCTCCCGTGTCAAAAAGAAAGCTCCCCGTTGCGGTGCGGCCTGTGAAAGAGATCGTTACGGGTGGGGTGCTGGCGGAAGTGCCATCAACGGGATTAGGTCCTATGACCGGATTGGGATCTTGCTGCGGCCCAGGCGCGCCGCTGGGGCTTACCCGGGTAAAAGAGGAGAAGGACGTGTAGGTGAGCCGAACGTAGTACTGCGTCGGCACAATACCGGGATTGGTGTCCAGCGTGCCGGGATTGTAGGGGGTGCCGGGATTATAAATATACGTCTTGGTTTCGCCCAAATTTGTTGTGCTGTTATCCGGCCGGATGTCGAGGACGGTCACTTTGTTCATCATGACCGGCATGCCAAGAATATCGATCGGGCCAATGGCCGCGTTGGCGGCTTGCTGGTTAATCTCCATTTGCAGCGGACCGACGGTATTGGTATAGGCGCTGGTTGCCGGGGGCGGGTTGCCCAGATAGGCGTCGTTATCGGCGCTGAACGGAGCGGTGGACACGGAGTAGGGTGGGGAAACCCAGTACGTATCTATCCCGCCGACGGTATAGTCATTAAATGTTGTCGGCGTGCCGATGTAGCTGTCTAAGCCGACACCCAACCCCTGTTGCGTCTCCTGGCTCAGCAGAATGCCGCTGGTGCCCGTGTCCAGGTAGCCTTGGATGTCATACACGCCGGAATACGCTCCGGAGCCGGTGACCACGGCGCCGGTAGTGGGATCAATCAATAACGCGTGGGTCTGCGGATAATCCGCGGCCGCCGGCAAAACCCCCTGGATGTCCACCGCCCCCGCGCCCCGTTCCAGCGCCAGGGCGACGGCTAGGGACACCGCTGCTGCGACCCAACCGGCGTGCCTTTGTGCCCCTTGCCCGGCGGCCATGGCCCACGGAGTCCCCGTGGCTTCTAAATTTGGATTTCTCCGCACTGGCGGCCTCCCGCCTGGCGCGACCACGGGCGTCTAGCGCTGCGGCGCCGGTCACGCCTTGCCTTATCATAACCGCCCGGCAGGTCAGCAAGAAGGCTCGCTTGGCGGGGGATCAACTTGGGGCGTAGACAAGTGGGACCGCAGAATGAATTCTTGGACCTCCAGCAGGGCTCCGGGGCTCCCTCCAGGAGCAGGATCGAAGATCCGCCCTGGTGGACACCGCCCGTGCCGTGGCTTGTCCGTTGGTTCGACGGCGCCTCGGAGTGTGCCAACTACAGATTCATTTCGCGTTCTTACTCAGATGCGATGGACGGTGTTGCAGCGGCGGTGGAAACACCGCTGGTCACCGCAGTTGTGGCTATGGGCGCCGGTCCGGGATGAGCACGGCGATAAAACATGATCACGCCATCAGGTTTCAGCCCTGCCGCCGGGTGAGACGTTGGATAATTCTTTGCGGCGACTGGTCGGGGGATCGCATGGCCGCGACCGGCAGCAGCCAGGTCTGTTCCAGCAGATATTGGCCGGCATCCACCGCATGGAGCACCTGGTCGGTAAAACATAACCAAGTGCTGCCGGCGGGAAAGGTAAAGGCCTCCTGCGGGCATGACTTTTGATATAGCTCGTCGCGTTTGGCCGCGTTATGTAACCCCAGCATGTAATGGTCGTAGCCTGTGCGCGGCGTGCGCGTCACGCGGAGCCAATAGAGCAGCGTGCGGGAGCCAGGGAAAGGTGGTTTGATTCGAGGTAAAAACCGCCGCGCGAATGGCTCAAATGATTCGCCGAGGCGCCAGACTCGCCCCTGGCCATGCGGATTGACGTTGCAGAAAATACGCAGAATGCGGTGATCTCCGGCTGGGCGCGAGACAAAGGCGTCGGGATGCAAGCGGCGGTCATCCTTGGCCAAGGAGGCCGCCCGTCCCTTGATTTGCACCGGGCGATAGCTGGTGCGAGCTTGCACCAGCGCGTCGCGGTAGGCGGGAAATAAATTGTCCAGCAAGGCGCGCGTCCCGGTGGCGAATCGGCCCATCAACGCGGCAAGCTGGGCCACGTCCGACGCCCGGCCGCGGATTCCCTTGAGTTGGCCGGTGGTGGCGTCAAAGCTGATGTTTTTGCTGGTGCCATCGCTCCAGGCGGAGGAGAAAAATTTATCTTCCGAGTCGATGAAAACAAACCTCAAGTTCGGGCAGAACACCACCTGGCCGGCTTCCAGCGCCGCTATCGCCCGTTCTTGCTCGGCAGCCGTGAAAGATTGCGTCCACTGGGCCGCGTCAAGAGTGCAGAAGGCAAGCATGTTAAAGCCTTTAGCCCGTAGTTCCCCACAAGGTCGCGTGTCAATCCGGTTGTAAGTTATTTTCAGAGCATGACTTAGGTTCACCAGTGGTCACCTCGGGGTGCCATTTGTAGCCATGTAATAATTGCGACTGTATTTGACT
>JAJYFE010000161.1 GCA_021785435.1 Planctomycetota bacterium | reverse complement strand
GAACCGGACCGGCCGGCGGCGAAATGTAGCGGAGACGACTCGACAAAACCTGCCCGCCTACTGGCGGGACCTGCCCGCCTACTGGCGGGACCTGCCCGCCCACTGGCGGGGCGGGACGCCTGCCCCGCAAACGCCCCCGATTCACTATTCGTCAAACGCCGCGGGGAAGAACAGTTGATGATCCGTCTGATTCGCCAACCCGATCCATACGCGATGTTGATTCTGGAGGAAAAGAAAGTCGCCGTTTCCGCCGAGCGACTGCAAATCCTGGGGCTGTCTTTGCGGCGTGCGGAAGTCTTGCTGAATCTGACGCGGGGCCGAAGCAACCGTGAAATCGGTGCACGGCTGGGCATCAGCTCGCGCACGGTGCAGAAGCACCTGGAAGGCATTTTCGTGGCTTTGGGCGTATCCAGTCGCACCGCGGCCTGCGCGGCGGCGTGGCAACATCTGGCCGTCTCCGCCAGCACGATCCTTCTGCTGCTTTTTGGCGGCCAGTGGATGGATTGGATCAATGGCCCAGCTGGTTGGTTCGGTTCCATCGGTCCACTATTGTCCACCTAGCCCCCGCGTCGAAGAGCCGCCGGGGTGACCCGTGCCGGGGGTGGCGGTCCGCCGCCGAAGCTGCTGTTCTGATGACGAACAAAAATCTTCGCACGGCGCAAAGATTTTGAAGGATTCTGCGACGGAGGGCGAAATCCCGATGCGGGTATAGAATCGGCCCATCGGGAATCGCTTATTTCAGCGCGATCGCCAGGCCGGCCAGGGCGCTTTGGGCAAGCTGGCGGGGGTGGCCGAGCTGGGCTTCATAATCCAGGAACACGGTCACGCCAGGGGCCAGGCTGCCGCTGATGTCGGCGCCTAACAACGCCGCGTCGCGATCCGGTGCTGGCGTATCGATGGCGAAGGACGCGCTGCCCGGCGAAGCGACAAAAGAGGCGATGATCCCCCGGCTGCCGTCGAAATATTCGTGCTGCCAGAACGCATTTAGTCCCAAGTTCACCCCCGGCTCGGTCGGGCTCATGTGCCACGTATAATTGAAGCAGCCGCCGAGCAGCGAGCGCAGCGAATCGACCGACACGGGGGCCACGTTCAAATCGGAAGCCCCAGCGCCGCTTTCCACGTAACCGGAAACGTTCAAATGGGTATAATCCAGCCCCGCCGCCGGGCCGAGTTTCACACCCCGGGCCGGGTGGAAATTGTAGCCCGCCAGGGCGTCGCCATTGAATTGCTGACCGTAGGGCCGGCCGGTGGCGGTGGCGGGAGCCCCGGCCACGTTGCGGTGCAGGGCGTAACGGTTGTAAGTATAGCCGGCCAGGGTGTCCAGGTAGAAATGGCGCTGGCGCAGCCCGAAATACAGGCCCGGCGAATAACTGTTGTCCCGCAGCGTGCTGTCGGCGCTGTCCAGCTTCGCTCCGGTAAAGCCGAAGACGAATTGCGCCCCGATCACGAGATGCCGGGCCAGGTTATAGTCCACACCCCCGATCACCCCGCCCGTGGTGTAATGCACGGCCTCGGCGGTATTGGGCACATCCGCCGCCACCACATCGCCGCTGATGAATCCGGAAAGGACATCCTGCGACGCTTGGGGATTCGCCGCCGGCGCGCCGCCCTGGAGCGCGTCCAGCGTGCCGCTTGCGCCCAATGGGTCCTCCCGCGCGCCGATCCCGGCGAGCCCCGCCGCATGAAGCCCCGCCACCCGGCCCACGGACTGCATCGCGGAATTCAGCGACACCGTAAACGGATCGGCGTTAGGCGTATTCAGCACCGCCAGCCCGGAGGTGTTCCAACCGGCGGCGCCCGCAAACCGGTCGGCGATTCGACCAAACACCGTCGCACCTTGGAAGACATTGTTCTGAATCGCGATGTAGCCCATGATGCTCGCCATCTCGGCGGTCTGCGGATCCAAAAAGGGAAGTATCTCAATCACGTCGCTGTTGCCGCTGGACGTATCCTGGAGGAAGCGGACAGGTTCATTTGTGGCGAACACCCCGCTGAACTGGCCGGTGACGGCGCCCGCCCCCGTCGTGCTGACCACCGTGTACTTATCGCCGACGGTCGGAACAAAGCCCTGGTTGAACTGGATAAGCAAAAGCCCATTGAGCGTGGCGTTGCCGCCGTTAAGCCGCACGGCATCATAGTTGCCGCTGATGGGGGTCCCGGAAATGGTCAGCACTAAAGTGGATGCGGCATCCGGCGTATAATTGCCGCCGATATTGATCTGGATGCCGCTGGGATTCGAGACCGCCAGGGCGTTGATGGTTTCCAGTCGCGAAGCGGCCAGGCTGACATCACCTAAGCCCAGCGGCTCGGCGGAGCCAGGCGTGCCCGAATTGGCGACGATCACGGTGGTCGCGTCCTCGATGGCGGTACCGCCGGAATAGGTATTAGCGCCGGAAAGGATAATTTCCCCGCCGCCGGTCACCTCCAGGCCACCCCGTACGCCGTTGGCATCGCTGATAACGCCGGAAAGCGTATCGCTGTTGGCGGGGCTGCCCGTGCTGTAGATGTCCGGCCCGCCGCCGGTCAGGGGATCGCTCAGCACGATGTTATTCGCCAGCGGCACGGCGGTGGCGCCGGCATCCAGCTCACCGCCGCCGGGACCGATGGTAACCGTGCCGTTGCCCAGGCTGCCGGGGTTGTAGAAGACGGCGGTGGTCGGATCAGCCGACACGCTGTTCACAATGTCCACGCCGCCCGTGAAGCTGCCGCTGAAACCATAAAGCTCAGCGCGACCATTGCCTTCGATGGTCAGCAGCCCATCACCACCGATAGCGTTGGCGAAGATGTTGATCTGAGCGCCGGTGTCGAAAAATCCGCCGCCGTTTTTTACGGTTAAGGCGTTGTTAAAGGTCAGGGGTCCGTGGCTGTTGTTGGTAAGCCCGGCGCCGTTTTCGAGCGTAATCCCGCCGCGGGGAACGGCGTTTTGCGAATTCAGATGGACCAGGGTGGCCAGCCCGGTTGGGCCGCCGTTTATATCCAACGTGCCGGTAAAGCCGCCATTACCGGTATTGCCGCCGGCGGTGGAGGGCGCCAGCACAACATTGCCGTCGGTTAATTCCAGGGTTCCGGCGCCGGAAAGATTGCCGGTAAGGGTGAGTTGCTCGCCCCCGGCGTCGATGGCGTTGCCGGCGCCGGTCGCGGAAAGGTTGTTCCCAACGATGACGATTGCCGCGGTGCCGGTGTACTCCAGTTCGCCCCGCTGCAGCATCACCGTGCCGCTGCCCAGGTTGCCGTCGGCGGCGGGGTTGGAGCTGTCCAAGCCGACAATCGCTCCATTTTCCACGGTAATCGGCGCGTTTAAGCCGCTGTTATCGCCGGAAAGCGTCAACGTGTGCGCTCCGCTGACGCTCAAGCCGCTGGCGCCGGCGAGAGGCGCGCTGATAGTGGCGTCGTTATTCAGGATGATGATTCCATTGACGGTCAGGCTGTCGCCGGAACCGCCGGGCGCGATGGTGTACGGGCTGGTGACAGGATTAAAGGTGATGCCGCCGGCGGTGATCGGGCTGGTCAACGTGATGGTGTTGCCTGCGCTGCCGCTGCCGATGATCGCGGTGTCGCCATCGGTCCAATAGGTGGCGGCGTGGCCGCTGGTGCCGTCCCACCAGTCTGTGGTGGAAGTCGAATTGGTCCAATCACCGGCGCCGTCGGTACCGCTGGAGCTGCTTCGTCCGGGGTCCCAGGTGAGCGTTGTTACCGTAGAGCCGGCGACGTTTACGTTGCCTGTCACCGCGTACCCGGTGCCGGTGACCTCGCCGTAAAGTTGGTTGTAGACTATTTCATATGTCGCTCCGCCAAGGCTTATATAGGAGACCTGCGTGCCCAACGATTCCTCCGCCGGAAGATTCAGGGAAACGGAGGATACCGTGCCATTATTGATCACGTCGGCGGGAGGCAGGGAAAGAATCGTCACATAAGTGTCCGCCGGGTTAAGCGGATTGACGCTATCGCTGGCGCCGATCTGGTTCGACGGGTAGGTCGAACCTGACACGGAGGTGGCCTGGAAGGTCTGGGGTGGATCGCTTTGCGATGAAAACGAAGGCCCCGGGGTGGTCGAGGTCTGTACAAAGGTACCCGATGACCCGCCTGGAACAGGGAAGTTGTAGGACAGCGTGCCATTGTTGGCTGGCCCCAGGTCGTTGGCCAGGATCTCGGCCACGGTGGTCTGATTGCCGTTGCTGTCGGTCACGACAGCATTCAGAGAGCTGCCCAGGAAGAGCAGCTGATTGTACGTGTAGGTTGAGCCGGTGCTGGTGTCGATCTGGGCGTTGATCTGGATCGACGCGGCCACGGTTCCCAAGTCCGTGCTGGTGTAGATGCTGCCGCCGGTGGAGCCACGGCCGGCATAGCTGGCACTGTTCTGCAGCAGCGCCGCCAACACGGGTACCGCGAACAGCAGGCGATCATAATTAGCCCTGTTGCTGCGAACCATGATCCTTCTCCTTCCGGAAATGCTTTGCGTTTGAAACGCCGCAACGACCGCGAAAAGCAGCCTGGAGCGTGGAGTATACGGTTCCGCCGGTGGTTGTCAACCGGTGGCTTTACGTGGGAAGCCGACCTCCTCGAATGCCCTTGCCTGAAGCTGCGGTTCGCCCCGGTCCCTCGCGCGTACATACTGATATTATATATATTTATACGTGTTTGCGCACACCGCGTCCCCTCTATAACGATGGTTGGTGCGGCCACACTGCCCCACCTTGTAAAAGCGGGTGAAGGATGGCCCTTGGGACCTTCGCCGTCCTACGGCCTCTCCACCGCGCGCCGCCGCAACTGCTCGCATCCCGTTTCCGCAACGCCCTGGCCCGTCGGCTTGGTCTGCGCTGGCGACCACGGGTGCCGCGCCCGCCGCCCTGGCGCCTTCGTGGATCCTGCCGGCGCCCTCTGACCCGTCTGCCCCAGAGTCTCCCGGCATCCTTCGCCCCAACCCACCCGCGCCGGGGCGCCCTGCCCTGCTGGCCCCTGCGGACCATGGACCCAACCACCCACTGGTAGCGTACTGCCTGCCCACCCCAACCCCTGGTTGGCTTGGATAACCCCGGTCGCCTGGAACCACGTGTCCGCCAACGGCGACCTCATCGGTATACTTACAGCACCCGCCCCGAAGCGGTTTGCAAGGCCCGGAGCGCGCGGGGACGTGACGGGGGCGCCGATACTTCCGCGGCTTAGGTTAAAGGCCTTCCTGGACGTCACCTTTCCCCGTCTGCGCTCGTGGCGCTTGAAGCGGTGAAAGGTTCGGGTTAACGGCACACCCGGAGGCCGGCCATGACGGACTCTACGCCCTACGATCGCGCCATTGAAGCGCTGTGCGCCCGCGTGGCGCAGCAACCTGATTCCGCGCCGGCCTACCGGGCGCTGGGCGCGGCGTTGCGCGAAGCGGGCGCGGCCCATCGGGCCATTCCGATCCTGCGCCGCGCCCTGGAGCTGCAGCCAGACCATTTCGACACGCTGCTTCGTCTCGGTGGGGCGCTGCTGGATGTTGGCGAACTGGATGAAGCTGGGGCCACGCTGCGGCAAGCGCAGTCGCTGCAACCGGCCCATCCGGTGGCGCACAATCTTCTCGGCGCCGCGCTGGCGGCGCAGGATAATTTGCCGGCGGCGATCGCCCAATACCGTCAGGCCCTTGCCGCCCAGCCGGCCTACGTGGAGGTGTTAAGCAACCTTGCCGACGCCTTGCGCCAGACCGGCGCGCTGGATGAGGCTTTGGCCCGGCTTCAGCACGCTATCACCCTCGCGCCCGGCTATCCCGGCGCGCATAACAATCTGGGCATGGTTTGGTCGGATCTGAGGCGATTCGATAAGGCGTTGGCGTCGTTCGATCGCGCCATCGCCTTGGCGCCGGATAACGCGCGCTATCACACCAACCGCGGTATCACTTTGCTGCGCTGCGGAGATTTTCCCGCCGGCTGGCCGGAGTATGAGTGGCGTTTGAAACTTGAAGCCGCGCCGCCGCGCCGCTGGACTCAACCGCGCTGGCAAGGCGAGCCGCTGGATGGCCGGCGAATTTTTCTCCACGCCGAGCAGGGGTTCGGCGATATGATCCAGTTCCTTCGCTACGTGCCGCGGGTCGTGGCCAGGGGCGGCCGGGTCGTGCTGGAATCCCCGCCGGAACTGCTGCGGCTGTTCGATGGCGCCATCCCAGTGGAGCGGCTGGTGCGCCTCGGCGATGATCCGGGTGATTTCGATTGTTACTGTCCGTTACTGAGCCTGCCCGGTGTGTTTCAGACCGATCTGGCCCATATCCCCACGCCAGCGGCGTATCTCCAGCCGCCGCCGCTCCTGGCCGACACCTGGCGGCGGCGCCTGGCCCCAACCGAAAACTGTTTTCGCGTGGGATTGGCCTGGAGGGGACGTCCGCACCCGCGCGGCCGGTCGATAGCACCCGCGCACCTCGCGCCCCTCGCCGCCGGCGAGGTCACTTTTTTCAAACTGCACACGGAAACCGCCCCTGGCGACGCCGATGCCCTTCCGGCTCGGCTGCGCCTGCTGGATGGCCCGGCACGTGCGGATTTCGCAGATTTAGCCGGGCTGATCACCCAGATGGACCTCGTCATTAGCATCGACACCGCCGCGGCCCATCTCGCCGGCGCCATGGGTAAGCCGGTCTGGGTGCTTTTGCCGACCCCCTCAGACTGGCGCTGGCTGCACGACCGCCAGGACAGCCCGTGGTATGCTTCCATGCGTCTGTTCCGTCAGCAGCGTCCCAATGACTGGCCGCCGGTTGTGGAACGGGTGGCTGCCGCCCTTACCGAGGCGGTCCGCCGGGGCCGCGGATGAGCGCCGGCGATGTAGGCTGGGGATCGGGTGGCCAAAATTTGCCGGCCTGCGGTCAGCTGCCAGCTCTCGGCGCAGCGGGAGCGGACACTTTGAGCTTCAGAGACTGTCAATCAATAACCCAAACCCTTTTCAGCATTCCGCGCCCCAACCAACACCGACGTTCCCCCGAAATGTAAAGTTATCCCCTGACGGACCCTCATCACCACCGTGCAGGAATATCAACTTCCGGTGCCCGACTTTAGCACGGCCCCGCGGCTCCCAAGTGCGCCGCACCGGTCGCCGAGGAAGGCGACTCGACAAGACGAGCGGAATCAACCCATACCCGGATTCGTCGGCCAAGGCGAGGTGGGAGCCCGGCCGCGCCGCGTTTTTTTATGCGCGGCCAGTCCCGGCGCTTCCACGCCTGGATCGCCACCTCGGCCCGCTGGGTGGCCCGTTTCTTCGGTTTTTGGCAGGTCCAGTTCAGGGCGTGCAGGAGCTTGCCCACGTGGTCCCGATGATACCGTACCCCGAATACCCGGTGGATCAGGTGCGCTACCCGCAGCGTCGCCCAGAGGTCCGTCGGATACCCCTAGGCCAGGGGCCCCCGCACGCTGGCCCGCGAACTGGGCGTGAGCAAAAATACCGTCCACCGGATCTGGCAAGAGCACCAACTCAAGCCACGTCGGACCCAAATGTTCAAGTTGTCACGTGCCCCGCAGTTTCTGGAAACACTGACGGATGTGGTGGGCGTGTATTGGACCCCGCCGCAAAATGCCGTGGTGGTCTGTGCCGACGAAAAGAGCCGAATTCAAGCTTGGGATCGCACGCAGCCAGGGCTGCCGCTCAAGCCTGGCCGTTGCGGAACCTTCACCCATGATTACAAACGCCACGGCACCACCACGCTCTTCGCCGCCCTGCAGATGGTCGAGGGACGCGTTATCGCAGCGTGCTATCCGCGCCATCGCCATCAGAAATTCCTGCGTTTCCTGCGTCGTCTGGACGACGAGTTTCCAGAAGCGATGGAATTGCATTTGATTCTGGGCAACTCTGGGACCCACGGCCATGAGCGCCTGCGCGGGTGGCTGACGAGGCATCCGCGATTCGTCCTGCACTTTATTCCCACCGGTTCCAGTTGGCTTAACTTGGTCGAGCGTTGGTTCGAGGAATTGACCCAGAAGGCGGTGCGTCGCGGCACTTTCCACAGCGTGGCCGACTTGGAGCAGGCTATCGCACAATTCATGGACGCTTGGAATGCCGATCCCACCCCGTTCATATGGACGGCCAAGGTGGAGACCATCTTGGAAAAACTCGCACGTTGCCGTCGCCGTCTTGAGCAGCTTCAGCTCGCCTTGTCGAGTCGCCCCCTTCGGCGACCCGGCTGCACCAAGCCCAAAGCCCGAAGGTTAGCCCAAATATATGAGTAGTTATTTGCGGGACACTACCTAGCCCAGCGTTTTCACAAAGACCTTACCGTGAGGCGCCCAGCCGGCTGACTGTCTTTTCCGCGGTATCCGCGGTAAAAGTCATCGTTACGGCATCCCTCAGGGTTGTCCCGGTGGTTTCCACCCAACGCCTGGCGACGTCCGGCGAGTAAAACTTTAACGTAACCGTAGCCGGCAGGGATAATTTATAGGGCTTCATATTTTTAAGTTTACCCAAGGCGCCGCGTGCGGCGTCAACGATTAGCTTCCTTGCGACATCCAACGCCAAGCATTGCACGCGTCCACTAGCGGCGGTGTGTTTCACGCTGACCGCTGCCACCTCTTCGCCAAGCAAGTCGCGGGCTTCTTTCACGGCGAACGAGTCGCCTGTAACCAGGGCCACCGGAACGTCATAATCCCCCGCCAATATCGCCAATTGTCCGATCTCGCCCAGGGGCCTGCCGTTTACTGCATACTCTTTCCAGTCCCTCGCGCTCTGCGTATGCGGCATAAAGGCCCCGGCCGTGCCCGCCATGGCGTGCGCCCCAACTAAAAAACACGCATCGAACGTGGCGTCCACGCCATTTAGGTAATTTGCGAATCCGTTCGGTTTAGTGAGCTTGGCGGGTGAAATAATGTCTTCGGCTCGAAGATTCCCGCCGCCACCGTGCCCGTCGCACACCACAATATCTTTGGCGCCGCCCCGAAGCGCTCCTTCGATCGCGGCGTTGACATCGCCCGCCAAGAGACGGCGGCCCTCAAAACACGCCTCGCTTGCGTCCTGTTCGCACATGCCGGGGTCCGCGAGACCGCTTACCCCCTCCATGTCCGTCATTATGTATACCTTGGTCCTGCGCCCGTAAAATGACGCCACTGGATCGTATAGACTTTCGGTAAGGAAAGGATCGGAAGTCGAATGAAGAAGAAGCGATTCAGTGAAGAGCAGATGGTGGCGATTCTGCGTGA
>JAJYFE010000160.1 GCA_021785435.1 Planctomycetota bacterium | reverse complement strand
CGGGGTGCGGGCGCCCGACCGGGCCGCGACCGTCAGGGAGCGGTCATACCCCCGGTTCCCGACCGTCAGGGAGCGGTCACACCCCCGGTTCCCGACCGCCAGGGAGCGGTCATACCCCCGGTTCCCGACCGTCAGGGAGCGGTCATACCCCCGGTTCCCGACCGTCAAGGAGCGGTCATACGCTTTAGCATTCAAACGGACGCCCCGGTGCAGGGAGGCAATGCGGCACAAAGGCGAGAGCATGACAAACGCATCGGGGCGGGCACCATGAGCCGGTCCGGCGCGACATGCCCATGCTGTGGCACAATTAACACGATGGAGGATATTCGGCTGGAGGGGAAGGCCGGGCGGCTGGGCAGCGTGATGACGGCGGTGGTGGTGGACGGGCAAAGCGGCAAAGAATATCGGCTGCCGACGGAACACGAGCTGGCCGCGGCCGCAATCAGTGAAGCACAGATCCAGGCCGCCTTTAAGGATGTACCGTTTGGTGTGCCGGAAGAGGCGATTACGGAAGATGCAAAGCGAAATACTTGGTGTGTGGGGTATGGCTTGGACCAATTTTCTAAGCTGTTTACGCGCCGGCAACTTATGGCATTGGGGACGTTCGTGGCGGCGAGTCGGGCGGCGCGGGAGGAAATGAAACATGGTAGAAGCGACCTCCCGTCGCTTAATAAAGTAGCAAAAGGCGAGGACGCCGCCTCCACCACTGCCGCCGGTGCCTTGTATCCGTCGGAATGGATTGAGGCTGTGGCGGCGTATTTGGCCATTGCGGTCGACCGGTTAGCGGATTATGGTTCCGCAGTGTGCAGTTGGCACAACAGCAACGAGAAGATGCGGAACACCTTTGGAAGGTTTGCCCTTCCACTTGTTTGGGATTTTACGGAGGTGGCTGTCGGTTCGGGCACATCCGGCGGCTACCTTGGGGCGGTTGAATGGATTTCGCTGTTTCTCACTCGGACGCTTGCATCGTTTGTGGGCGCGCCTGTACCGACCATCAAATCAAAAAGCGCAATCGAGCCGGAGCCTGCTGGCGTTGACTTAGTGATTACTGACCCGCCGTATTACGATTCTATCGGCTACTCGGTATTGATGGATTTCTTTTACGTGTGGTTGCGGCGCTCAGCATTGGGCCTTTCGGTTTCGGCAGAAAAAGCGTTTGCGAATCCGCTAGCACCAAAATGGGACCACTCCAGAAATGACGGGGAGTTGGTCGATGATGCCAGCCGCCACTCGGGTGATCGTAACAAGTCGAAGGCAACGTACGAGGATGGAATGGCCAGGGTCTTCCAAGCGTGCAATTCCGCCCTGAAGCCAGAGGGACGCCTTGTGGTGGTCTTCGCCAACAAGCAGCCGGATGCCTGGGAGACGCTGGTGGCGGCGATTATCCGCGCCGGTTTCTGTGTTGACGGCTCCTGGCCGATCCAGACAGAAATGGGAAATCGGGTGCGGTCGCTTAATTCTGCCGCACTGGCCTCTTCCGTCTGGCTGGTCTGCAAGAAGCGTCCAGACGCCGCACGCCCCGGTTGGGACAATGCGGTTCTGGAAGAAATGCGGGCCAACATCGCCACGAAACTCCGGGATTTCTGGGATGCCGGCATTCGCGGGCCGGACTTTGTCTGGGCGGCCACGGGGCCGGCGCTGGAAGCCTATAGCAAGCATCCTGTGGTGCGCAAGGCGGACCAACCGAATGCCACGATGAGCGTCGGCGAATTTCTTACCCACGTCCGCCGCATGGTGGTGGACTTCGTAGTCGGGCGGGTGTTGAGCCGGCCGCTCCCTGACGGTCGCGGCTCGGATCCAGGGCGAGGCGCGGATCCGGGTCACGGCTCGGATCCGGGTCGAGGCGCGGATCCGGGGCGCGGCGCGGATTCAGGCGGCCATCCGAGCCGCGACCGTGAGGGAGCGGATATCCACACCGACCGCCTGGATGAAGTCACGGCGTACTATCTGTTGCACCGGAATGATTTTGGTTTGGAAGATGCGCCCGTGGGGGCATGTATCCTTTACGCCACCGCCTGCGGGCTTTCCGATACAGAACTGGAACGCACGTGGGACGTGCTGGCAAGACGCAGCGGCGAGCCGCACGTTCCGAGCCGCGACGGTGACGGAGCGGCGGCGGCAGACCTCGAAAGCGATCAAGATGACGAGGCGGAATCCGGCTCTGCGGGCCAGCAACTCAGGCTCAAGGCGTGGAGCCAGCGCCATGGAAAAAGCCTGGGTTATGACGCACCGACCGGAAAAACCATTCCGCTTATTGACCGCATCCACCGGCTGATGCACTTGTGGAAGGCCGGTGATCTGCACAAGGTGGATGAATATCTGGATGCGGCCGCTTTGCGGAAAAATGAGCTTTTCAAGCGGGTGGTTCAATCGCTGATTGAACTTTCGGAAAATAGCGAACGGTCGATTCTGGAAAGCATCAGTAATCATGTCGGGGCAAGGGGAATACGGGCCGATGTCGATCAACTGAAAATGGGATTTGCCAAGGAGGGAACATGAGCCATAAACGCACCATGACAAGCTTGGCGCGGGCGTCGGCGACAGTGGGTGACTGTGATCGGCTGGTTTCGGACATTTCCCGATTGCTGGAGCAGGCAAGGCGCGGGGCGGCACGGTCGGTCAACGCAATCCTTACCGCGACGTACTGGCAAATCGGCCGGCGAATCGTGGAGCACGAGCAAGGTGGCAGGGTGACATCAGAATATGGAGAGAAACTGCTGGAACGCCTGTCGGTAGACTTGACAGCCAGGCACGGAAGAGGCTTTTCCAGGCCGAACGTGGCGCGAATGCGGGCGTTCTATGCCGCGTGGGAAATTGTCTCGACACCGTCGAGACAATTCGAAGCCCGCGCAAAGTGCTCGGCGCTGTCGAGCGAATCCGCAACGGCGGTTGTCCCGGTGGTGTCGGGAGAAACCGAAAATGTGCAGACGCCGTCTGCCAAATTGATACCGGCGGCGTTTCCGCTTTCCTGGTCGCACTACGTGCGGCTGATGGCGTTGGACAAGCCCCACGCGCGGTTGTTCTACGAGAGCGAAGCGATCCGGGGCGGCTGGTCGGTGCGGCAACTGGACCGGCAGATCAGCACGCAATTCTTTGAAAGAACGGCGCATTCGAAACGACGGACGGCCATGTTGGCACGCGGCCAGCAAGCACGGCCCGACGACATGGTTAGCGTGGAAGACGACGTGCGCAACCCGTACCTGCTGGAATTCTTGAATCTGAAGGATGAATATAGCGAGAGCGAACTGGAAGAGGCCCTGGTTCGGCATCTGGAGACGTTCCTGATGGAACTGGGCGCCGGGTTCACCTTCGTCGCCCGTCAGAAGCGGATACGTGTCGGTGATGAGTGGTATCGCGTTGACTTGCTCCTGTATCATCGGCGGCTGCGCTGCTTGGTGGCAATCGACCTGAAGATCGGCAGGTTCACGCATGCCGATGCCGGGCAGATGAACCTGTACTTGAATTACCTGCGCGAGCGCATGATGGAGCCGGGCGAAAACGATCCGGTGGGCATCATCTTGTGCAGCGCTAGGGATGACGCCGTGGTTCATTACGCGACGGGCGGCATCAACGCCAAGGTTTTCGCTTCCCGGTACCTGACGGAACTGCCTGACACGGAGACACTGCGGAAGGAGATCGTTGCGACTCAACACGCGCTGGAGTCCCGAGCGGCGGTGAAAGGATAACAACATGGCCCAACAACCCTGGAAACCCTGGCAGGAAGTGGTCAAACTGCGAGAGGATTTGCAGTCGGGCGACCTGCCGCTGCACCTTTTTGCGGCCGATCTTTATGAAGTCATGATGCAGGGCGGCAAATTGCCGATCTATGAGGACCCGATCAGCTTCTTCGCGCTGACGTATCCGACACACAACCTGCGTAACCTGGCTCGCGACGTGGTGCTGCGGCTGGCCGGGCAGAATGACAAGGCGGTGCGGCAGCTTGAACTGACCTACGGCGGCGGCAAGACCCATACCCTCATCACCCTGCGTCATCTGGTGTATGACCCGGCGAAACTCCCCGATGTGCCGGCGGTGCAAGAGTTCGAACAGACCATTGGCATAACGCCGCCCAAGGCGCGGGTTGCGGCGCTCTGTTTTGACAAGGTGGACGTGGAGAGCGGTTGTGATGTGCGCTCGCCCGACGGGAAAATCAGGCGATTAAAATTCCCGTGGAGCATTCTGGCGTTTCAGATTGCCGGCGCTGCGGGCCTGAAGCTGCTGCACCCAGAGGGGCGGGCCGAGGAGCGGCGCACGCCGCCGGCCGAACCGGTGTTGGCGGGGCTGCTGGCTCTGCCGGCAATGGATAAATTGTCCACGCTGGTGTTGGTGGATGAGGTGCTGCTGTACGCCAAGGTGAAAGTGCGCTCCGATCCCGGCTGGTTGGATTTACTTAGTTCATTTTTCCAGTATCTCACCCAGGCTGCCACCAAGGTGCCGCGCTGCTGCATCGTGGCGTCGCTGCTATCCAGCGAACCGAAAGATCAGGCGGACGAATTGGGCAAGCGAATTGTTTCGGAACTGTATGACATCTTTCAGCGTCAGCGGGAAGAAGCGGTGCAACCGGTCGAAAAAGGCGACGTGGCCGAGGTGCTTCGTCGCCGACTGCTGGATACATCATCACTGCAAGACCGACAGGCCTGGCGACAGCACGTGATCGCGGCGCTCAAGGGGATTGCCAATCTTGATGAACAAACCGCCAAGGCCGGCGCCGCCGAGGAAGAACGCTACCGGCAGAGTTATCCTTTTCACCCCGAATTGACGGATGTGTTCTATTCCAAATGGGCGGCCGGGATTGAGCGGTTTCAAAAAACACGCGGCGTTTTGCGAACCTTTGCGCTGGCGCTGCGCGAGGCGGAAAAATGGGACGAAAGTCCCCTGATCGGCCCGGCGGTGTTTCTTAACGCACCGGAAACACCAGGGCTTTCAGAAGCGGCACGTGAATTGGTCGCCATCGCAGACACCATTGTGGTCGACGGCCAGGCAAACCGCTGGACTGGCATCCTTGAGGCCGAACTCAATTGCGCCCGGCAGGTCGAAGAAGAATCGGTCGGTCTGAAGCTGCGGGAGATCCAACAGGCCGTGATGGTGACATTCCTGCATTCCCAGCCAACAGGCCGCAGCGCGAAGGCACGCGATCTGATGCTGCTGATCGGGCCATGCCGGCCGGACAGAATTGAGTTGGAAAAGGCTTTGGTTCGCTGGGCGCACAGCAGCTACTGGTTGGATGACCTCAACCTGCCGGAGAAGGACGATCAACTGCCGGATCAATGGCGACTGGGCAATCGGCCCAATTTAACGCAGATGCAGGCCGCGGCCGCGGCGCAGTTTTCCCCGGAAATGATCAGGGCGAGACTGGTGGGTGAAATCCCTCGTGTGCGAGGGCTGGTCGGTGGCGCGGTCGCGGCGGGCGTACGCGTGCATATGCTGCCCACCAAGTCGCGGGACATTGAAGACGATGGGCTGTTCCACTACGCCATCATGCCTCCGACCGCCGCGTCGGATTCCGGCAAGCCCAGCGCCGAGACTCGCCGATTTTTAGATGAAAAAACCGGACCTGACAACCCGCGTGTATTTCGCAATGCGGTTCTGCTGCTTGTGCCTTCGCGCGACGGTCTGGGATTGGCCGAGGCAAATATTCGTGATTTCCTGGCGTGGGAAAAGGTGCGCCAGGACTTGGCGCCGGGTGTCAACGGAGAAACAGCGGCAACGGCGACAGTTGACATTGCGCGGATGGAAACACTGCGTCTTAGCCTCGAAAAAGCTAAACGCCGCGTGCCGGAAGCGATCCGCCAAGCTTGGTGCATTGTGGTGACGGTATCAAAGGAAAACGAAGCACAAGCCTTCAAGATTACGGTGACCGATGACGGTCATTTTGACACCATCAAGCGTGATAGCCGGTCGCGCGTCAAGGATACGCCAATAGCAGCGGATGCCCTGTTGCCAGGCGGGCCGTATAGTTTGTGGAAGCAGGGAGAAACCAGCCGGCGCGTGAAAGACCTGGCTGGAGCTTTTGCGCAGCTTCCGCATCTGCCCAAGATGCTCAAGGCTCAGGCCATCGTGGACACGCTGGTCGGCGGCTGCGCACAGGGGACGTTCGTCCTGAAACTCCAGCGGCCAGATCGCACCTTCCGTACCTGGTGGCACTCGCAGCCCGACGAGGCGGCGCTGGCCGACCCGGCGCTGGAACTGGTCCTTCCTGAGGCGGCAGAACTGGGCGAAATCCCGGCCGACCTGCTCGCCCCCACGGCGCTGCCGGGATTGTGGTCCGGCGACGAGATCACCGCGCAGGCGGTTCTCGACTACTTTGGCGGCAAGACCGTCGTCCAGGTGGACAAGGGCGGTTACCAGGAGCCGGCGTCGATCCCGAAGGCGTCGGCCGACGTGGTCAACACCGCCATTGGCGAGGCGGTCGCCGCTGGCAAGGTCTGGTTGCTGTCTGGCCCGGCCAGCCTGTTGGCCGAACCGATCCCCGCCGGCGTCCTGTCGCCCGGCGCGAAGTTGCGCACGCCGCCGGCACCGATTTCGGCGGCGGCGATCCTGCCGGAGAACCTGCCCGCGGCCTGGCCGAGTGGCTTCACGACAGCGCTGGCTATTTTGACAGCGCTGTCGCAAAAAGCGGGGCGAAATCTTCCATGGAAGACGGCGCGTGACGTGATTGGCGGGGCGATGCAGGCACGGTTTATTGAGCTGACCGCGGGGTCTGCACCATGGCCGTGCGAATTGCCATCGGCGCGGGGCGTAAAGCTTAAGGTCTCATCTATTACCCAAAGCGTTACCGCCGTTTCGGCGGGGCGTTCCGTTGGCGATGTCGGCACCGTGGCGCCTGCCTCCGGGACGCGGATTGCATCGGGTCATTTTGAACCTTCACAAATACAGGATTTGGCCGAGTTAATTCCCAGCCTGCTGAGTGTCAGCGCCAAGGCGGGAGTTACGTTAAAGTTCCATGTGCAGCTTGAGATTGGCGAGAGCAGACAACCGTCAAGTGATGATGCCATCAAAGCGCTCAACAAGGTGCTTGAGCAGGTTGGCGAAAACTTTCGCGTGGATTGACAGGGCGGTCTTTTCTCCGGCTTGACGGTGGCCCCTATTCCCTGGAGTCGGTCGCGATGGAAAATCAGTCATCCGTTAAGTCAGAAGATCACATCCGTTACTATTTTGTGCTCCTGCTGGATATTCTGGGCCAAAAAGAACAATTACAGAAATGGGAACAGTTGCGCCCGGACGGCACCGTAACGGCGCAAATGAAGGAAGGACTGCGAAGATCGCTCGGCCAGGTTCTCAATCTTAGAAAGAGTTTTTTCAAGCTGTTCGAGTCTGCTGAGTCGGGCAGCCAGCAAAGCGTTCTTCACCAGTGGATCGCCCTGAACCTGCAACCTGGTTCTGATCGTGACCGCTACAATGCTCTCTCGGTATGTAACCCGAAGTTGCTGCATTTCTCCGATATGTTGGTTGCATATTCTCCGGCTGCAGCAGGGCCGGCCAACGATTGGAACATCATGGCCCTATATCGCATGTTGGGGGCGGTGTGCAATTTGTTACCGTCCTTTCTTGCACTCGGGATACCAATCCGAGGAGGTATATGCATCGGAATTGGTGTGGAGGCTGATGACCTCGGCTTCTATGGTCCGGCCCTTGCAGAGGTACATCTCCTTGAAAGCAAAGTTGCCGACTATCCGCGTGTTGTGGTTTCGCAAGCGCTACGTGATTTTATTCGGTCCAAACCGCCTGAGAATAGAGGTCCTGCCGACCAATACATCCGCCTCGGCTTTGAACTCTGCCAGTCTATGATCGCTGATGATCCAGACGGTTGGACCGTCGTCGATTATCTTGGTGCTGGTAGTCGGAAATTGCTTTCGGACAACAATGTTTTGGCCCAAGCACAACGGCAAGCCGTTGCAAAAGCGGGCGAGTTTGTTGCCGCCGAGCGACAACGATTGACTGTCGCAGCTGCGGCAGGGCCGTCGGAAGTTATGGCGAAATTGGCGGTAAGATACGAACACCTCCAACATTATTTTGACAGTCGCCGGCGAGTTTGGACGGATGACACTTCGACGGGTCTAAGCTGAACTTTTGCCGTTTTTGGAAACACCGCAAAGCGTGATTGCACAGGCCTTTCAGGATGATGCGGAATTTTTGCACAGCCGTATCAAAGACGGGGTGTGCAAAAACTCGCCCTGCCACCGTGAATTACGAAGGATTCCACCATTTACGCTCCCGAAAGACGGCAAAAGTCGAGCCAAGTTAATGGCTTTCGGGACCGTCCCGAATGGCACTTCCATAAGCGTTAACTCCCTTTCATTAAACGGTTTCTTGCGATGGCACGAGGTTGGTTGAGGCAGTCTTGATCCTTGGGGCGCCTCTTGATGGCTCTGGGTTCAATTCGATCCGGTAGGTTGCCCACACGATGGCTCGCCACGGTGCGAAGAATTGCGGCGTAGAAACGCTTCGGATCCGTAGGGAGGCCCGCCCATCCGACGGCGGTGAAGGCGGTGAGTGTTTGCAACGTGCCCTTGAAGCTGATTTTCCGCGGATCCATATCGGCTTGGGTGGCCGCCTCGGCGGCCAGTGTCCGCACCAGGTTGTAGGCCAGCAGATGCATCCATATTTCCTGACGCACCATTTCGGGCGTCTTGCAACGCAGCACATCCATTTCCATCACCGGTTTGATGGATCGCATATCCAGCTCAATATTCCAGCGTGCGTAGCAAGCCGCGGCCAGATCCGAGGAACTGTAAAGTCGTGCATCCAGCAGGGTGGTGATGACCATTAGGGATCGCACGCGAAAGCCTCGCGGATGCACCTGCACCATGACTTCTCGAATGTATAAAGTTTCCGGTTGGCGCGCCCACACCCCCGCGGCCATCCCGGTCGGACGTGCGGGTTGGGGCCAGAGAACGAGGTGATCCTTACGCCCCAGCCGTTGGCCCTTGCGAAAATCAACGCGGCGTTTGCTATCATGGGGGGCCGTGTGGCCGCAAGCGCGAAGCGAGGGAGAGGGCGTATGGGTGCATACGCGGACGAGGAGCGACAAAGCCTGCGGGCGCACGGCCCCTCCACCCCTCATTACAGGTGGAACAGAGCACTAGAGCGTGTTATGAACTATCGAACAGCAGCCGCGCGAGCATCAGGCAGGCGAAAGCGGCGAA
>JAJYFE010000018.1 GCA_021785435.1 Planctomycetota bacterium | reverse complement strand
CGGATGATGAGCTGCGTTTCAATCCGCTGCGGGGCCGCAGCCCCGCAGAAATGCCGCTCCGGTGCAAGCCAGCGCCAAGGCCGCGCAGTTTCAATCCGCTGCGGGGCCGCAGCCCCGCAGAAATGCTGCCCGTGACGGGTGAGCCGGTGACGGTGAACGTTTCAATCCGCTGCGGGGCCGCAGCCCCGCAGAAATGCAAAGCCTGTGGTTCGTGGAGGGAGACGCTCTGCGTTTCAATCCGCTGCGGGGCCGCAGCCCCGCAGAAATCATCAGCATCATCAGCATCATCGGCATCAGGTTCGTTTCAATCCGCTGCGGGGCCGCAGCCCCGCAGAAATTGTGGACACCGCAGGTAAACCGCGCGAAAATTTCCGTTTCAATCCGCTGCGGGGCCGCAGCCCCGCAGAAATGGATGCTTCCAGCGCTGTTTGGTGCCGGGAGCCGGGTTTCAATCCGCTGCGGGGCCGCAGCCCCGCAGAAATGTATTCCAGCACGACGTGGGCCGCAATAAATTCGTTTCAATCCGCTGCGGGGCCGCAGCCCCGCAGAAATCACAATGGCAATCGCGCCCCGTGATGCGTCGGTAGTTTCAATCCGCTGCGGGGCCGCAGCCCCGCAGAAATAGTGCTTCCCGCAACGGCCCGCGGCCATCCACGAGTTTCAATCCGCTGCGGGGCCGCAGCCCCGCAGAAATGAGGATGTGACATTGCCCCGCACACTCAATCTCGTTTCAATCCGCTGCGGGGCCGCAGCCCCGCAGAAATCCTCGAGCTCGGTTTTGGCTTGGGTCTGATGTTCGTTTCAATCCGCTGCGGGGCCGCAGCCCCGCAGAAATTTCCCCAATCGCGGAACGATCTCACGCAAAGATCGTTTCAATCCGCTGCGGGGCCGCAGCCCCGCAGAAATCGTACAGCGAGCGGGTCGCGGTGGCGTACTGGCGTTTCAATCCGCTGCGGGGCCGCAGCCCCGCAGAAATTATTCGGCAGCATCAGGTCGAAGTGGTCGATCGCGTTTCAATCCGCTGCGGGGCCGCAGCCCCGCAGAAATCCCGCCGCGGCCCGCAAAAAGCTCAAGGCCAAACTGTTTCAATCCGCTGCGGGGCCGCAGCCCCGCAGAAATGGAAACCATGCCGTCGTCAATCGGCACGATCACGTTTCAATCCGCTGCGGGGCCGCAGCCCCGCAGAAATGGCGATGTGGAGCGGCGCGGTCATCATCAATCCGTTTCAATCCGCTGCGGGGCCGCAGCCCCGCAGAAATCCGCGACACCCACGGACGCTCCGGATTCCGCGGAGTTTCAATCCGCTGCGGGGCCGCAGCCCCGCAGAAATATCGCGCGGGCCAAAAAGGTTAGCGACGAACATGTTTCAATCCGCTGCGGGGCCGCAGCCCCGCAGAAATGCCGCCGCCGCGAACTCATCCCGCTGGGCCGAATGTTTCAATCCGCTGCGGGGCCGCAGCCCCGCAGAAATGTACGACGCTGACCAGTTTACCGCGACCGACATCGTTTCAATCCGCTGCGGGGCCGCAGCCCCGCAGAAATCGCGCCCCGGTGCGGCCTACCAGCCGCAGGCTGCAGTTTCAATCCGCTGCGGGGCCGCAGCCCCGCAGAAATGATGGTAACCGCAGCTGTGATTTTGACGATCGCGTTTCAATCCGCTGCGGGGCCGCAGCCCCGCAGAAATCAAAGCCTGTGGTTCGTTGATGGCGTTGCCCTCCGTTTCAATCCGCTGCGGGGCCGCAGCCCCGCAGAAATACGTGGCGATCAGGGCCAAGTCGCGCAATAGCATGTTTCAATCCGCTGCGGGGCCGCAGCCCCGCAGAAATCGCGGATGGCGGTGAGCATTTTCGAAGCGTCTGGTTTCAATCCGCTGCGGGGCCGCAGCCCCGCAGAAATGACCTGGGAAAACGTCTGCCACGACGCCCAAGCCGTTTCAATCCGCTGCGGGGCCGCAGCCCCGCAGAAATACCGCTGAGCGTTTTCTGGCATTCCTCCAGCGCGTTTCAATCCGCTGCGGGGCCGCAGCCCCGCAGAAATTCGGGAAAGAGTCTGGATCAGTCCCTTGTGCGAAGTTTCAATCCGCTGCGGGGCCGCAGCCCCGCAGAAATCGCGGGACAGCGTGGTTTGATTCTGGATGCCCTCGTTTCAATCCGCTGCGGGGCCGCAGCCCCGCAGAAATCCCGGACCCGGTCCAGGGAGGCTTCCGCAGCGAGGTTTCAATCCGCTGCGGGGCCGCAGCCCCGCAGAAATTCCAGCGGCATGTCGCGGAGCTCGACCGCCGCGCGTTTCAATCCGCTGCGGGGCCGCAGCCCCGCAGAAATCTGCTCGCCGAAAGGAAAAAACAGGCCGAGGCGGCGTTTCAATCCGCTGCGGGGCCGCAGCCCCGCAGAAATTCCGGGTTTCAGCCGCTTGCGCGGCTACGACTGTTTCAATCCGCTGCGGGGCCGCAGCCCCGCAGAAATAGCGCTTCGCCATAATCATCTGGCCCTGCACCCGTTTCAATCCGCTGCGGGGCCGCAGCCCCGCAGAAATGTAGCCGCTCACGCGGCTGAAACCAAGTTGGCCGTTTCAATCCGCTGCGGGGCCGCAGCCCCGCAGAAATGGCTGTCTGTGTGAGATCACGCGGATGCTCAAACGTTTCAATCCGCTGCGGGGCCGCAGCCCCGCAGAAATTTTCTTGCCGCGATTCCAAACGAACGATGATCCGTTTCAATCCGCTGCGGGGCCGCAGCCCCGCAGAAATTCACTGCACGTCGCGCTACTTCATCCTGCGCGCAGTTTCAATCCGCTGCGGGGCCGCAGCCCCGCAGAAATCACCTCGGTCTTCGCGTCCTACACGACACCCTACGTTTCAATCCGCTGCGGGGCCGCAGCCCCGCAGAAATCACTGCGGAATGCAAGCTTGCTTGGTATCCGCACGTTTCAATCCGCTGCGGGGCCGCAGCCCCGCAGAAATCGTCGTCGGACGATGCGACGGTGACGTCGCCACGTTTCAATCCGCTGCGGGGCCGCAGCCCCGCAGAAATCCTGGGTCCGCGACCGCTCCTACATCTGCCGCCTCGTTTCAATCCGCTGCGGGGCCGCAGCCCCGCAGAAATGTGTGCGGGCTGGACTGGGGTCGCGACTACGACGGCGTTTCAATCCGCTGCGGGGCCGCAGCCCCGCAGAAATCCGTCTGAGCCGCGACCGTCTCGCCCCGCCAGTGGTTTCAATCCGCTGCGGGGCCGCAGCCCCGCAGAAATAGCGGTCTCCCGGAAACAGCAAAGCGCATAAAAAAGTTTCAATCCGCTGCGGGGCCGCAGCCCCGCAGAAATTCGCCAGCGTCTGCGCCTCGCTGGAGGACATCACGTTTCAATCCGCTGCGGGGCCGCAGCCCCGCAGAAATCAGGGCTTACCGTAGTATTGATACACTTTGTCCAGTTTCAATCCGCTGCGGGGCCGCAGCCCCGCAGAAATCTTCGCGGAGGTCACCGTTATCGTCGCTCCGCCCGTTTCAATCCGCTGCGGGGCCGCAGCCCCGCAGAAATCATCCGCGGATTCCTGTTCCTGCTCAGCCATGCGTTTCAATCCGCTGCGGGGCCGCAGCCCCGCAGAAATCCTCTTTCCTCCGGGAGCATAGCTGCCGCGTTCCGTTTCAATCCGCTGCGGGGCCGCAGCCCCGCAGAAATCCCGACACCGGCGTTTCCGGCTCCTGGCCCGCCGTTTCAATCCGCTGCGGGGCCGCAGCCCCGCAGAAATGTCGAAATCAAGCTGTCCCCCCAAGATCACTGCTGTTTCAATCCGCTGCGGGGCCGCAGCCCCGCAGAAATCCCGCGAACAGGTCATGGCTGTGGAGCAGTCCGGGTTTCAATCCGCTGCGGGGCCGCAGCCCCGCAGAAATCCAGGAAGTTCTGTTCAAGGTCGCGCCGGAGGCGTTTCAATCCGCTGCGGGGCCGCAGCCCCGCAGAAATCTGGAAAATCGGGAAAGCCACCGGCCTGCTCAAGGTTTCAATCCGCTGCGGGGCCGCAGCCCCGCAGAAATGACGGACATGGTTCGCACACATGGGGCGCCGCAAGTTTCAATCCGCTGCGGGGCCGCAGCCCCGCAGAAATGGCCTTCGCGTAACTCCTGCTGCGGCAAGAGCTGCGCCAAGGCTTTCCGCGAACCTGGCCCAACCGGTCGCCCGGTCGAGTCGGCTCGCAAGGGCTGCCAATCCTAAGTATTTATTTTTCAAAGAGCAAACCGCTTCTGCGAACCCGCCGGGATTTGGCGCTCGCTTTAGGTTCGCGGCGGCGTTCCGCTGGAAATATGCGCCCATATTACACCCATACACCCGCCCCTTAAACCACCGACGGATTCGGAGGATCACGCCTTTCAGAGCCGTCACGGCACGGCGCCCGTGTCCGTTACGTTCACACCACCAGCGGTTCGGACACGTCCCGCGGCTCTTTGCAACCGTAATGCTCGGTTCGCCCCACCGCCGCCTGATCCAGAAAATAGAACCGCAGGGAATCCTGCTTCGCGTCAATCTCGGCGAGCAGCCGGCCCTTCAGCCGCACCCATTCCTTATCCCCGACCGTGCATTCAAAAACCGAATTCTGCACCCGTTGGCCGAAGTCGAGGCAGCCTTTCGCCACGCGGCGCAGCCGCCTGCGGCCGGCGCGGTCAATGGTACTGACGTCATAGGTTACCAATACGATCATTTAAACACCACCGGCACATAATGGTCGATATCGCCGCGGATGTGCCGGGCCATGATCTTCCCCTGGAGCGCCGGGAACCGCCCAATGGGACTTTCCTGCTGTAAATACGGGTGCTGCCGCCGCTCCTGCTTGCGCTGCTGATACGCGGTAATCAGACGTTTGCGGACGGCATCTTTCAGTTCCACCGCGCCGCCAGGGCGAGTGGAAAAATCCTCCGGCGAAACCTGCTGCCGGTTAATCAGTGTCATCACAAAACGGTCCACCAGCGGGGCCCGGAACTCTTCCATCAAGTCCAGCGCCAGGGAAGGCCGCCCCGGCCGATCCTGGTGGAAAAAGCCAACCGACGGATCCAGGCCCGCCGCCACCAAAGCCGCGGCGCAGTCATGGGCCAGAATGCTGTAGAACAGCGAGAGGAGCGCATTGACGGGATCCAGCGGCGGCCGGCGCGTGCGACCGCTAAAACGCAGGGCTTCCGGCGCACCGGGCGTGGTTAAGGAGAAATGATCGAAGTATACCCGCGCCGCATCACCTTCCTGGCCGCGGAGGCCATCCAGCGAGGAAGCCTTCGCCACGGCATCCAAAATCGGCTCCATGCGATTCGCCGCCCGGCGCAGGCTCTCGCTCGCCGGCGGATCGGCAAGGTCTCGCGCCGAGCGCAGCAGATTCTGGCGGCTGTTCTGCACTTTCCCGGCCACGATAGCCCGTCCGAGTCCAAGGGCGAATTCGCCGTTATCCGCCTGGCGATATTGCGCCCGCCGCAGGAGCACGTTGCCCGAACCGGGCGCATCGACCCGCGCCATCAGCCGCCCGTCGGTAGTGAGGAAATTGATGGCGATCCGCTGCTCGGCACAATACTGCATCAGCTGCGGGCTGACCATCACGCGGCCAAAGGCCGCGATGGAATCAACCAGGTGCAGCGGTATCCGCGCCGCGGTCTTACCGTCGATTTCAATTACAGCGGCTTGGCCGTCCCGGTGCAGGTAGGCGCCTTCGGTCACCACGTACAGTGTGGCCAGTTGAACTTCATCCATGGGAGTGCCCAAGTTTCAGATTTCAAATTTGAGATTTCAACTTTCGGATTTCAAAGTTGCGATCTCAGATGTCAAATTTGAAATTTCAGATATCAGGTTTCCGCGTCGCCGGTCCCGGCCTCCACAGGTTGGCCGGCGCGGCGCATATTCTCCCGTACCGTCCAGCGGATCCGCTCATCGAATTCCCGTGCCCGGTGAGTGCGCTGGTCATGCTGCCGGATTTCCTGCGTCAGATAGCGCTGTCCGCGAATGTCGCCATCCTGGAGGCTTTGGGCCCAGGCGCGAATTTGCCGGGAGACGCTCTCCGCGGCGTCAGCGACTGGGGCGATTTGGGATTTGAGATCCGGCACGTCGCACGGTACGCCGCGGTCCAGAAGGGCGGTACAAAAATGGCAGCAATTGCGCACCTCGCCGGCAGAACCGCGGGCGATATAGAGGAAGGTCAGTAAGTCAGCCGTGGTGCCGCGTTCAAAGCCCTCCGCGATGTTATTGGATACGGATAGGGCGGCCCGCTGCATATGGTCGCGGACGTCCGCTTTATCGAAAAACCACCGCGGCCGGGTGAGTTGGTAGACTCCCACTGCCAGGTTCAGCGCCGCCTTCCATACGGGCAGGTCTTCGAAGCGATTGTATTTCATACGTGCATCTCCAGTTCCACACACGCGACATCAAAGTCTGAAATCCCCAACTTCAAACGTGGAATATCAAATTCTGGAATCTCCAATCGAACCGGTCGCAAACAACTCTCCATACGCCCGGTCCAGTGAATCCGCCGCCGCGGTCAGCTCCGGCAGGCAAACGCCGTGCAGCGAGCAACCGTCGCATTGCGGCTTGAGTACAGCCGGCGGCACACGTCGTTCCCGCGTAGCGGCGCCGCCCGGCGGCACGCGGTCTTCCGCCAGCAGCGCCCGCACGCATTCGATGGTCTCCCGTGTCAGGGTCCGCAAGGGGGCGTTGAATTCCACCGTTCGCCGCCGGCGGGTTTTCACGTGATATACCGCCCCGCGCGGCACGGGCACGTGCAACATCTCCTCCAGACACAGGGCCTGGGCGCAAAGCTGCACGTCGTCGTTGTCCCATTTGCGGCGCGGGCCGAGCTTGTAATCCACCGGCAGCGGGATCGCCGGGCCGCTGGGTTGCGGCCAGAATTCCACGATATCGGCCTTGCCGACCAGGCCGAGCTTGTCCGAAAACAACGGCAGTGCCCGTTCGAGGCGGGCCCCCTCGGCGGTTTGCCGATAGCCGGGATCATCGGCGATTTCATGGGCCAGGGTGCCGGAAACGGTGTAGGCGTTGTCGTGCCATAAGCCCTCAAGCTGGTGCAGCGCGCAGCGGCGGGGGCAGTAGAGGTAGTCGTTGAGAAGGCGCAGCTGGATGGGATCGTCAGGCATAGCGGTTAGAGACAGCATGCCCCCCCGTCTGCGAGGTCCACCGTTTGCAAGACGCCAGCCATGTACCCGAGGAACGGATCGTATGCAAGATTCCACCGAAACACGCCCGGGAGTCCTCGTAGTTCTGGCAACCTGAATTCCTGCTCCTTTCCCATCCATAACTGCACACTCCCCAGCATCACCTCCCGCCAGTGGGGCCATTGACCGCGGTCGGGATTCTCCAGCCTTTGAACTAGCTCTGGCTCGATCACAACCGTTTGCGTGGGAGCGTCAATGACCCGGCAGAGTTTAGCCACTTGCGGGTAATCGCAGTCTCGTTCGGCCTGGCAAATTTCTTCCATACGCAACGCTTTTTCACCATGGTCTTGGAGGACTTCTCGCTGGAGCGCGTCTGTGCAATCACCCGGAATAGGCTGGCGACCCCGTTGGTCGCACTCTGAAAACATCTGCTCTAGGATACGACGTGGCAGCTCGGCCTGGGGATGAAGGGAGAGACCGGTGGCGGCGTCGTGCCGGAAATCCCACACCTCGGCGCCCTCGTGCTCACCGGAACGGCTGACACGTCCGGCAATCTGGAGAAGATTCAAAAGGCTCCAGCTTTCACGGAATGCCGTGCGAAAGGAGAAGTCCACTCCTGCCTCAACACAACTGGTGGCAACTAACGTCCAATCCGCCTGCTTTGATGCCAAGCGTTCTTTTACACGTTGGATGGTGTGCGCGCGGTCGTGCGGCGTCAAGGCGGTAGAGATGTGCTCAACGCTTTCGCCAAGGTTCAGCTTTTCTCGGAGATACCGTGCGAACACCGCCGCGGACTGGACGGTATTGAAAACAACCAGTCGAGGGCCGGGCTTGTCGCGAACAAAGCCACCCAGGGTGATAAGGGGCATGGCCTGCGGCTTGGTCCGAATAAGCACACGGCTTTCTTCAAACTCCCTCGTCTCCGCTCGCACTGCGTGGTCAATAAGATCTGGTATTTCGCGCCGCTCTATTTCCTGCATAAAGCCGGGATTTTCCCAAAAGCGCGCAAGTGTGCCAGAGGCAAGCACGAGGTGGCACCCCCAATCCTCGCAAAGCTCACAGAGCCAGCGGAGCATCTGCGGCCAGAGCGCGGGAGGGACAGCGGCGTGCGCCTCGTCCACAAAGATTGCGCTGCCGGGAATCTGATGGAGCTTACGCAACGCGGATGTATCGCAGGCAGCCAGCGTCTCAAAGAACTGAACGGCGGTAGTGACAACAACCGGCGAATCCCAGCGCGCGGCGAGGCAGCGGGCCTCGTAGCTGGAAAAATCAACGCGATGATGATGCGCGGCCACCACACTCTCCATGGCGGTTTCATGTTCATCGCTTAAGTGCAATGCTTTCCGGTAGACTCCCACGGATTGGTCAATGATGTTCGTGAAAGGCAGAACAACAAATATCCGTCGCAACTTCCGTTCTGCCGCGGCCCGCAGCAGATGCGCCATCACGGCAGTCGTCTTGCCGGTGCCGACGGGACTGTCACACGTATAGATACGTTCACCATCTTTGATCTCGCGTTCACGGCAGGCACGATAGACATCCCGCCGGAGCTTGAGCCGTCGGCGTTCGCGATCATTCAACGGCGCTGTGTTGGGCGTTAATCCGGCAACATATTTATCCAGCTGCGCGAGCCGTTCCGCCGCGCGCAGTTCCGGCGCTGGGATCTCGCGTTCGTTCTTGTAGTGCCGCGCTGTGTCGCTATGGTCGGCATCAACTAGACAGGAAAGAGCGAGACGGCGAACCAGACCCGTGTCGAGCTTGTATCCTTTTACTGCAACAAAAGGCAGCAAACGATGGTGTTCCGCGAGATAGCGCGGCAATTGGTCGTCCGTGCGCGCGTTCTGCCTCAATGGTATCCCCTCGATCTCCGAATAATCACGAAACTTATCGGTGTTGATCTGCTGCTTGTAGTTCGGCAGACCGATATGATGGGCGAACGCAACCACCGCAGCCTCACCTGCCTTCTGGCCCAGCAAGTATGCCGACCCTGCATCCCAGTGCTTGAAGCCGCGATTGGTCCGGCGGTTGTGACGCAGTACATCCTGGAACAGATCATCCAGCTTGCCGAGGTCATGGTATGCGGCGGCCGCCTCGACAACCGACAAGAACGCCTTGCCCCTCCCTGGGGAAAGCACCGCTGCCCTGCCGGCAAAACATCGGGCGAGGTGGAGAACGTTCGCCACATGCTCACAATAGGCCTGTTCCGGCGAACCGTCGCGTGCGCTATGGGCTAGCGGGCCGTGCTGTTCGTCGCTTCCAGTCATAGAGCGTAATCGTGGTAGTAACCACACTGGCCGAATGTGGCCTCGCTTCCGGGACGTATTGGCAGATCTTTGATTTTGTCCCAAGTTGGGAGCTCACCATAGTCGCCGAGCGACTCGGAAGGCTTGTCCGAATCCTGGGCTTTTTTCGGTGTCAAGGCGTCAATGAACGCAAAATCAGAAACTGAACCCGCTCGGTTTTTATGGATAAGCGTGTGGGCGTGGATCACCTCGATCATTGAACGAACGACCGACCGGGTGCCAGTATAGGTGTGCTTGAGCAAGTGGAGCATCAAGTCCACGTCCTGTTTTGTGCATCCAGTCTTATGCGCGAGGTTCGGATTTACGAAGAACGGCACAACATACAAGCCGTGCTTCACCACACGGAAACCCATTGGAGCCATGCCACGGTCCTTCCCGGCCTCCACGCCGGATTTACTGGTCCAAGTCGAAAACTCGATGTCGATAGGCGCAATAGACACTCCAACGCCGAAATGGGCCACACCGGTCCGGATGGTATCCGCGCCGCCCTCCTCGAGGAAGGTGTTACCAAACAGACGACCATCCCAATAGGCATCGATAAAAGCTTGTCCAAGTTTTCCATTGCTTGGCTTCATTTTCTCCTTGATCTCGTCTCGATTGCGTCCGCGGCTTTCCAAAATTTCGAAACAGCGGTTATCAAGCTTCAAGGCCGCACTTACCTGCTCCCACACGACTCCCTCTTTTTCAAGAACTAGATCGCGGAGCTTTCGCTTCACGGAGACAGGCGAGATCTCACCTTTGCCGTCGGGACGTTGGCGCGGAGAGCTTTCACGTTCCGGATCGCCATTGGGGTTGGATTTGCGGACCTCCAAAATCAGAAGCCCGGTGATACGGGGAACCAGATTGTTACCTTCGCCAGTGTTCATAAATTGACTCCTTGTGTTCGATATTCATTGTTCCGAGGTTTCACTTTTCGGGTGGTCGGCCAAGTAGCCGAGCAAAAGCTTGGCTTTGTCGACGTCGGACATTCGTGGGGGCAGGTCACCCAGCCGGATGAGGGCCGTACAGGAGCCTATTTCGGCAAGGAAATATTTCACCAAGCCAACGCCCGCGTCCGGATCGTTACTCTGAAAAGTCCGTGCCCACGCTTGATAGGGCGCCAGCCGTTCCGCCAACCTCGCCAACGCAAGAATTGGCTGTTCAAGCGCCGTATTGAATAGGGCGTTGCCGAGCAGCTGCGAGGGCGATTCGCCCTTTCGCACATGCTTGCAGTACTGCTGGTGTAGACCGTCCGCCAAGGCGAGCAGCCGCCCAACTTGCGTGATGGGTTCTCGCATAAAGTGCTCCTTGTGATGTCCAAGTCCACGCAGGAGAATGCCGAAAAGGGCGATGGCTTTGACCGCCTGCCAGCGAACAGTGTCGCTCAAAAGTTTCCAGTCGCGGGTTGTTTTTGCTGCGCCAAGCGCGATAAGCACCGCGCGCATCCGAGCCACGAGCAAACCCAAGGCAAACTGAACTTTCTGCCTGGCCAGCGCGGAATCCGAGAGAAACACATCGCAGGCATCGGAGACTGAAATCGCCCGCTGGTGGTTGGCGCTGAAACCGCTCTTGGCATCCGCGCTCCACACGCGGTTGGCGACCGACGCCAACTCCAAGGGGCAAGGCGCAGTATGCGAGTGGAGAACAAACTGTTTCGTATTCTTAGCATAGAACCAAACTGACACCGCCGGGACATTTCTCGCACCCGCTTCCCAACCCCGCGCCGCCTGGATAACATCGCGCACGCGAAAGGTGCGATTAAGGCTAATTTGTTTTTTGGCTTTATCAATCGGACAGAATGACAACAGCCGAACATTGAGATCTGGATTTACGGCCGCCCTTCCTTCGAGCATTTCCAACACGGGGTGTGCAATTGCCTCGAAATCTGCGTCAGAGAAAGATTTGGCTTCGCCACCGAACATCTCGGCCAAGGCCGTGCGGTCTTCTGGTTCGCCTTCCAAATATGCGATCAACAGGTCGCGCTTGTCCGGCAGTGCGCTGGGGATCGCTCGGCAGGTGATCCCGCGCTTGTCCTCGCTGGCGAGGTAAAGCAGCGCGTCGCTCATCTTTTGCACATGAGCCGAGGACACAGGAAACGCCTGCGAGCCTTTGAGCTGATACCGCTGCAACGCCTGCACTTCGTTTGTGTTTACCGAGAACAGTTTGATATTGCCGAGTTCTGCCACCTTCGGCCCAACGGGAAACTTGTCCTGCAAGACCGTCTTCTCTCCGAATGCGTCCTCGGTAGAAAACGTCGTATCAGTCGTACTCCCGTTGCCTTTGGGTTTAATTTTAAATAGGACCTCATTGATCAGCATGCTTGTTTTGGCGTGAGCGACGCGGCAATAGTTCGTATCCGGTAAAGCCAAATCGAGGTAAATCGGTTGTTTGGCGCCTTTTTCCCGCTCGGCCTTTTCCCTCCAGTAACCATCTGAACCAATTTCGCTTGCGCGTTTTTTCCAGTCGAGCGCCCCAAATAAAATTTCCTGGAACAGTAGGACTGCTCGCCATTCAGGATCGGCGTTTGGGCTGACGAGCAATGCCGCAATGGACTCGGCGAAAGAAGCCAGCGATGGTTTTAAGCTGCGGACCACCTTAATGAGGGTCCCGAAGTTTTTCAGCCCACCCAGATCGTGTGGTAATTCCCTGTCGAGTTCTTCCGGCAATTCGGAACAAGAGCGCTGGAACTGTCTTTCCTGGGGATGGGAAAAGGACTGCGGTTCGGAGAGGTCAAACAAGGTCCGAAGGGCCCCAGCAGGTTCGGGGATGCCGGCCTTCTTGTTCTTCCCAAGCTCCATGAGTTTCTCAATCGCTGTCGCCAGTTCCGTCGCGGCCACGCCGTCAATCCGTCTCATCCGTCTCAATGGTGTTGGGACATTGAACCCTGGAAAACTTGAACCGGCCGAACCATGTTCCACGCGAAATAACTTGGCGGCTTCTTTACCAGATAAGACCTCAACGCGCGAAGGCTTGCCAGCAGCGTCTAGAGCCACCACCAGCAAATCCCTGTTCTGGCTCATCGGACTGATGCGTGGGTGCCGTGGGGGTGGGACGATTTCGAGCCGCCTAAGAGAATCCACGATCTGTGAAAGTTCGTTAAGCGTAAACGAGAACTCCTTTCTTAACGCGCAAATCGGGATGGTTGTGTTTGTTGAAGAACGAGGGTTTTACCGTGCCACGCTGCATCTTGTCGAACACCATCCGCAGCATCGTCGGCAGTTCGTGGCTTTCGGTTTCGCAAATTCGAGTCTCCGGGCGGAACGGCCCAACGTAATCGGGGGCGAATTCCTTCCAGCCCAGGCAGGGCGTGTGGAACCATTGGCCCCGTTCCACGACCCGGTTGAAAGCGTCGTGATAGGCATGTGGTGGCGAGGTGGTGGTAGGGTGGTGTCCGGCAAGCTCGGCCCGAGCATAGATCCGATAACAGACATTCACCAATACCAGCGTATAAAGCTGGAAAGACGCGCCCTTAGCCATCGCATCGCTCGCCCGAAGTGGCCCACCATAATTTGTAGTGTAGCGGTGGAACCGCACCGGGGCACATATCTCAACCCTTGTTGGACGGACGTTCACTGATTGCCAACGGAGTATGGACTCGAAGATGCCCTTGACGGCGCTGAACGTCGGCGCAACATAAGAGACGGGCGACGATCCAGTGTCGGGGCGTGTCCACATCGCCGTCGGTCCGGAAATTTCGAGGCAGACTTCGTAAGTTTTGCTCATGCAGCCCCCCGACATTTCCCCAAATCGTGCAATAGTCCCGCTGCATAGGCTGCGTGGGCAAACTCTTTGTCTCCCGGCCGGGCGAATTCGGCGAATTGCTTCGCCAGCTTCGCGACGTTCAGCAAATGCTGGCGCAGCGGCTGCCAATGCGCCTGGTCCGGCGTGCCGTTGGTATGGGCGAAATATTCCCCGGCCCCCATGCTGCGTTTCCCACGGTGCGCCGTTTGGTTTTCAGAGTCTTGAGTACCGCCGTAATCTTACCCTCCCCCCTGCGCTGTCGCAAGTAAAAAACCGCTCGATGTGGTTTCGGGCCTTCGCGTCGCGGAGGTGACGAGGCCGCCGGTCCGCTCGGTCTGCGGACCAGCGTCGGCGGGATCACCTTTACCTGCGGCTGGGGTTCGGCGGAGGTTCGGGGTTATCCCGTCGGGCGCCTCGGAATGCAACGTGAAAAGCGAAGGGCAGCTATCAGGCATCGTGGCCTCAGCCACAGGCGGGAAAGGACGGCCGGTCCAACGGCACATTAAATGTGCCGGCTAAGACGGCCGGGGTTGTTGGCGTGCCGCGCAGACGCCGGTGGCGGGGGGTGGGCAGAATGAATCATAGAACCGCCGGCGACGCCCCGGCGCCCGCCCTAACCGCGGGCACGGCCCCCTTGCCGTGGCCGGCCCGCCGGTTCGGCGGCACATCGGTGGGTCCGGGCCGGGGCGACGCTTCGACTGGTTACGGAATCATGCCGCGTTTCCACGTGGCCGGCCGGCCCCTTTCCCGCCGGCCGCGGCCCCTTGGCGGAGACAGATCGATATATCTATAAATGAGAATATGTGGATATTATGTCATATCTGGTGTGAACCGGGCGCGGCGCGGGGCCCGGCTGGCAGGGCTGGCGGCGGCCCAACCCGCGGCGTCGGATAAGGGTAGGGCGCGGCAAGCCGGGCGGCAGGGTTGCCGGCAGATCGCTGGACGAGGGTGTGGCCGGATCTTGAGGCAAGGACGTGCCCACGGACGGCATAAATGCCGCCGCTAAGACGGCTGGGGATTTGGCGCTGTCGCTGCTGATGGGTATTGGCCAAGAAATCTGGCCACACCCGGTGGACGAAGAAAAGGGGGTTGTGGGTTGACAGCAAGGAGATGGGCGTTGAAAATTGGTATCAATCGTGAGGTGGCGCATGGCGGAAGAGCGTATCGAAATCGTTCGCGGTGATATCACCACGCTGCGGGTAGATGCGATTGTGAATGCGGCCAATACGAGTTTGCTGGGCGGCGGCGGGGTGGACGGGGCGATTCACCGAGCCGCCGGAGCGGAGCTGCTGGCATTTTGCCGGAAGCTGGGCGGGTGCCGGACGGGGCAGGCGAAAGTGACGCCAGGATTTAAGCTGCCGGCGCGTTGGATCATTCATACCGTTGGGCCGGTGTGGCGCGACGGCAGACACGGCGAACCGGAATTGCTGGCATCCTGCTACCGCCGCGCCTTGGAGCTGGCGGTCGAAAACTCCGTGCGGTCGATCGCGTTCCCAGCAATCAGTTGCGGCGTATACGGCTATCCTATCGACCAGGCGGCGCGGGTGGCGGTGGAGACCATCGCGTCTTTCCTGGGTGGAGACAGGAGCATTGAGCGGGTTCTGCTGGTATGCTTTAGTGCGGATATTGCACGGGCGTACGAGACGGTACTGGCGGAGTTGTGTGGGGCGTAGGGTAGAAAACAAGTCCGAAAAGTTAACCAACCATAGGCACAGCGGACGAGACGTTTTCGATGAGGGCTGGGATCCGGGGCGGCGCTGCGCTCTGCCCCGGCTTGATTGGTTTGAGTATCCCCTATGGCTACCATCACGGTCAGCAGGGGCGGCGCTGCGTTCTGCCCCGGGTTGATTGGTTTGGGGAGGGGCTGCGCTGTGCCCCGGTCCGCCGTAGCTGATCCGCCTCCAGGCGGACTTGGGGAGATTGAATGTGACCGCGAATGGGAATTGCTTGACAGGACGAGGTTGTGCATCGAGAATGTTCCACGTGGAACATTCACCTGAACTTGGAGGACCTGCCATGTCCGCAAATCCACGGTCGCGCCTGGGGAGAGGCCTAAGTTCTCTGATACCAACGGATGTGGTAGCGGGGCGCCGAGATGTGGAAGGGAAAGAACAGGATGCAGGCACGGCGCATATCGGGCCAAACCAAATGCCGCCGCGAATTGATGTTCGAGAAATTCCGATCGAGCACATCGATGAGAACCCAGATCAGCCGAGGGATACCATCGATGCTGCGGCACTAAAGGAGTTGGCGGATTCGATTCGTATTCACGGCGTCTTGCAGCCAGTTTTACTTAAGCCGAACGATGGCCGCTACAGATTAGTATCCGGGCACCGCCGGCTTCGAGCGGCGAAGTTGGCGGGGATGGCGGCGATTCCCGCGATCGTGCGTACCGACAGCACCATGGAAAACCAGGTGGAGTGGGCCTTGATTGAGAATATCCAGCGGAGGGATTTAAATCCCATCGAGCGGGCCAGGGCTTACCGCAACTACATTGAGCGGTTCCATCTGACCCATGCCCAGGCGGCCGAGCGGTTAGGCGAAGAACGGGCCACGGTGAGCAATTTCCTGCGATTGACAGACCTATGTACATATGTACAACACTCGCTATCCAGCGGCGCCCTTTCGGCTGGGCACGCCAAAGTCCTGGCTGGGGTGGAGGATCCGGCCCGGCAGGAAAGGCTGGCCCGCCGGGCCGTGGAAAGCGGCGCCAGCGTCCGCCAGTTGGAGGAAATGGCGCGGGCGAGCCTCCCTCCCGCCGGCGGCGCGGCGGCGGGGGTCGCGCCCGGCCGCGTTCTGAAAAGCGCGCATATCGTGGAGACGGAACAGGAACTATCGCGTAAACTCGGGGTTAAGCTGCGGATATTTCCCGCCCGGCGCAAGGGACGGGGAAGGATTGTGATTCAATATTTGTCGTTGGATGACTTCGACCGGATCGTGGAGAAATTTTCATAGCCGCGAAAAGATCATGCTTGACGCGGCGCGGCCTGATCGCCGCGGCGGCTGAATCACCGCCAAAATGCCGAGACGGACGATAGTTCACGGTCGCCGTGGCGACTAAACTGCGGCGCGAAGAACGTGAAATATTTTCAAGGCGGTTAAACCCGGTTGCTATTTTTTCGGTGCGTCGTCGGGCCTTCGCGCCTTGGCGTGAGATTGTCGGCGATCGGAAACCGGGTGACGGGTTCACGCGAAGCCGCGAAGGTTGTGAAGGATTGTGATAGGGATTTGGGCAGATTTGCGGAGACGACCAGCCCGTCCGCCGGAAAAAGGGCGGCCGCACAAAGGCGGCGGGTAAACCGCCCAGGTCGAAAGCGCGGAATTAAAGGTGACGGGAGCGAATTGGACAGCCCAAGAGTTGGCACGCTGTATCACAATCCGCGTGTTTCTTCGCGAGGCCCGAAGATTTTTGTTCGTCATCAGAACAGCGTGTTGGGCGGCGGACCGCCACCCCCGGCAAGGTCTCCAAGGGCGACTCCTCGATCCGCCTCCGTGCGGACCGGGGGCTATATATTTTGGTGGCGGCTTCGCCGCGTTGTGTAATCGGTGGTTTCCACACCGCTGCACGAAGGCAAATTGGCGCGAGGTGCAAAGATTCCGCGGGATAGTGATCATGGATTGGTTTGACGGTCATCTGGATTTGGCGTATCTGGCGCAAACGGGCCGGGACATGCACGCGGACCTGGCGGACATCCATGAACCAGCCGGTCCGGCCGCGGTAACGTTTCCTGCCCTGGCGGCGGGCGGGGTGCGGCGTGCGGTGGCCACGATTTTCATTGAGCCGCGCCAGGGTTCCACTGCGCCCAGTGCACCGACCGGCCCATGGTGTTACGGCACGGCCCAGGAGGCATTGGAGGCTTCGCTGAAACAATTGGCGATCTATCGAGAGTGGCAGGATGAGGGCCGGCTGATCATTCTGGACGGCGCCGGCGAAAAAGCACAGGGCGGACAGTGGGGACGGGGAGGCGTGCGGCACGGTGGGCGCCGACAGGAAAAGGCCGGCGTAAGCGATAAAATTGAAAAGCGATGGCCCAGCAGCCGAGGGCGCGCCGCGGAGCTCCGGGGACGCGAAGAAAACGCCTCCAGGACTAAAGCCCCATCCGCCCCGCCGCTGGAGGTGCTTATCCTGCTGGAGGGCGCCGCCGGCGTTCGCAGCGTGGATGATCTGGAACGGCTACACGAGCAGGGGGTGCGGATGCTCGCGCTAACCTGGGTGCAAGGGACCGCGTGGGCCGGCGGCGATCATAGCGGCGGCGGCATCACGCCGGGTGGATTGCGGCTGATCGACCAAGCCGATCGCCTGGAAATGGTGCATGATGTCACCCATCTTTCCGAGGCGGCTTTCTGGGCGTTATTGGACCGCGCGAAAGGTCCCAAGGTTGCCTCGCACAGCAATTGCCGAGCGCTGCTGGCAGGTGCGCCGTATGGCGAACGCCATCTCTCGGATCAGCAGATTGTGGCCCTGGCCAGGGCGGAAGGGATGATCGGCATTAATCTGTACGGCCGGTTTCTGGCGGTGGGACGACCGGCGCGGCTGGCCGATGTGGTGCGGCATGTCCAGCATATTCTGGACTTGACGGGGCGGCCGGATTTGATCGGCCTGGGTTCCGATATGGACGGCGGTTTTTCCGCAGCCGACCTGCCGCTGGAGCTGCGTCGGCCCGCTGACTTGGTGCGGCTGGCCGAAGCCTTAAGTGCCGCGGGCTTATCCGATCCGCAGATCGAACAGTTTGCCCATGGCAACTGGGAGCGTTTTCTTAAACTAAGCGGGAAGGCGCGATGAATCATTGGACTCGCCAGCGGCGTTCGATGGCCCCGCGGCAGCAGGTGGAAGATCCGCCCCTGTGGATACCGCTCGAAATGCCATGGCTGGCCCGCTGGTTCGACGGCTTCCGATAGCTAGCGGGAGGGTGTGTCCACCGTGGCGGATCTTCGACCTGGTACTGTAGTAGGCACACTCCGATGTGCCGTGGGTCTGCCGTTGCCGCGAACCAAAACGGGCTGTGGCCCGACGGCATGTAGGATCATGCCTGCTACTGATTCATTCCGCGTTCCTATTGACTTCACGTGAAGGCTCAAGTATGGGTGTTCCCACCGCCCCCCTGCCCGTCTTACGTTTCGCCGGCTTGCTGGCGGCTAACGAACAGTTTTTGGCCGCAGCCCGGCACGAGTTGTCCCAATGGTACGGCGCCGTCGATGACGTTTCCGAAACCATCGCCTTCCGCTTCACCGATTATTATCAGGATCAGATGGGCCGCGACCTGCTGCGGCAATGGGTGCGGTTTTCGACGCTGTTCGCGCCGGAGCAGTTGGCCAAGTGCAAGCTGGAAACCAATATGGCGGAAGTTCTGCTGGCCCGCCAGTTTTCGCCCAGCCCCGTGCCGCGGCCGGTGAACGTGGACCCGGGCTACGTGAGCCGATACAAGGTGGTGCTGGCGACCACCAAGGATCACAGCCACCGGGTGTATCTGGCGGATGGCATTTATGCCGAGGTAACGCTGCATTGGTCGGCGAACCGCTGGACGGCCTGGCCGTGGACTTACGCGGACTATCAGACTCCCGCGGCGCAGCGTTTCTTTGAAAAGGCCCGCGCCTGTTATTTACAGCAGCTCCAGCAGATCCTCCAGACGCCGTAAGGGGCGCTTCCTTATGGGCGCGGCTCGGCTGACGGAGAATTTCATCGTTTCGGCCCGCGGTGAGGCGCTTCCTTACGGGCGCGGCTTGGCTTACTTACCGTCCACGGCCCGGCGAATAAGTAAAAGGTAAAAATGGAAGGTGAAAATGGAAGGAAGCAATTCCAGGACCCGGCGGGTGTGGCCAGATTTTGTGGCAAGGACATGCCCGCGGGCGGCATGAATGCCGCCGCTAAGTGAGACGTTGGGGCCCTGGTGCCATGGCCGATGGCCGGCGTTTGCCAAGAAATCTGGCCTCACCCGGACCAGGCAAGTGGGTAAAAAGTAAATGGACTTGTCCTGGATGAATAAATATAATAACCCGGTGTGGGTCGTAGAGGCGCCGTTCGTCCACGGCAAATAAGACGGCGGCAACCCCCGGTTAATGAGGCGAAGGCATCAACACGAACGAAAACGAATCATCCCCCAAAAGTTCAACCATTTTCCGGGGTCAGACGGTTCCCCTCCAGGCCGGCAAAGCAACGATGGCCGCGGGCGGGCAGAGCGATTCTTCCCAACGAGCACCTGCGTCGGACGGTGTCCGATCTCCCGTGCCAGCACGCCCGCACCGGCGTCGCCGCGGCGGGCGGCGGCATCGTGGCCGCGGCCAGCGGCAACCCTCGAACAGCGCCACGGCCCGGCAACCGCAGCCAGGCGCCGGACGGGAACCCAGCAACGGGCCGACCGGTCAACCGGGGGCCTCTGTAGTCGGCGCGGCCCCTCTCGCCGCGGTCCCCCCGGCGCTGCCACCCGACGACGCGGCAACGGACCGCGGCAGCCAGACCGCGCCGATTTCCCCCCCCAGCCCGCCGGATGATACGGTCAATATACCGATGATTATGAGTCAATTGGCGTCGGCGCACCGACCAGGCTTGGGGCGAGTGGTGGCCCGGGCGGCGCCGGGCGCGACGCAACATTTGGGCCGCCGGTCGTTCGGGGGTTCAAGCCATGGGCGGCGCCAGTTCCGCCCGAGCGGCGCCCCGCGCGAGCAGGCCCAGGGAGAGTTGCAAGAAAGACCGACGCCGGCGCAGGCGGCAACATGGGGCGCCCGGAAGGAGGGGACGGAAAGCACCGAGCAGAAAGCGGCTGCGGACCGCCCGCCGGCGCAAGGCCTTGGCGCGGGTATGCAGGAAAGCGGACTGGAGCAGGCCGCGGCGGCGCAGGAACGCGGGCCAATGTTGACGGAGGGCGGAACCTCGGCCGTGGTCGCCAGAGACGCGGCCGACGCCGCCATGGGAACGGATGAACTTCCGGCGCAAGGCCCGGAACGGAAAGCGTTGGCGTGGGCGGAACAACCCGCGATGTCGCAAGCAAACGGAAGCGTCGGCACCCTGGAAAATGAAGATACCGCCGGCGCCGGTGGGCCTGCGGCCAGCGCCGCAGCGCAGAAGACCTCCGCGGATGGCGATGAGTTGGAGGAATGGATGAGCGGCCGACCGGACGCGCCCGCGAGCGCCCCGACCGTTTCCACCCCGGTGACTTCGCGCCGGCCGCGGCAGGGACCGCCGCGGGAAATGCTGATCAATGCCGCGGATGAGGAGGAAGTGCGCATAGCGGTGGTCAGCGGGGGGCAATTGGAAGAATTCTATACCGAGCGCACCAGCACCGAACTGCATGTGGGCAATATCTACAAGGGAAAAGTGGTTAACGTGGAGCCGTCGCTGCAGGCGGCCTTTATCGATTTTGGCATAGGCCGCAGCGGCTTTTTGCATCTAAGCGACTTGCATCCGCAGTACTTTCCGGGTAACGGCCGCGGCGGCGCGGTGGGAAAACCATCGGCGGCCGCCCGCCAGGGTTCGGTCGCGGCGGCCGAAGAGGAGGGGGCCGCGGCAGCCTACGAACTGGAGGCGCCCGAAGGCGTATACGAGGAAGCCGATCCGCGTCTGGCTGGGGAATGGTCCGACGCGGCGGATCTGCAAGTGGACAATGAGCATCTGCTGCCGATGGAAAAAGTCGGACGGAAAACCCCGCGCCACAGCCGTCCGCCTATTCAACAGTGCCTGCGGCGCGGGCAGGAAATTATTGTGCAGGTGATTAAAGAGGGCATTGGGGCCAAAGGGCCTTCGCTGACCAGTTACATCAGCGTGCCGGGGCGCTACCTGGTGATGATGCCGGGCATGAGCCAGCTGGGGGTGTCCCGGAAAATCGAGGACCTGCAGCAGCGCCGGGCGCTGAAGAAAATTCTGGAAGACCTGCATCCGCCGAAGAATCTGGGCTTTATCATTCGCACGGCCGGCATTGATCGGAACCGCCGCGAATTGGAGCAGGACCTGCATTATCTGGTGCGGGTTTGGAAGCGCATCAGCCAGCGCCTGGCGGCCCTGCCGGCGCCGGTGGATTTGTATCAGGAGAGCGACCTGGTCATTCGCACCATTCGCGATTTCGCCGTGGACGACATCGACCGGATCATTGTGGATGAACCGGGCGTCGCGGAGCGCATTCGTGATTTTCTGTCGATTGTGAATCCGCAGACCGCGAATCTGGTCCAAATTTACACGGATCCGTTGCCGCTGTTCCAGCGCCATCGGGTCGAGCCGGAAATCGAAAAAATCAACGCACGACGGGTGGAGCTCGCCAACGGCGGTTCGCTGGTAATTGACTCCGCGGAGGCCCTGGTGGCGATTGATGTGAACTCCGGCCGGTACCGCGCCCAGCGCGATGCCGAGTTAAGCGCGTTCAACATCAATCGGGACGCGATTCCGGAAATCTGCCGGCAATTACGCCTGCGCGACCTGGGCGGGGTGATTGTGATCGACTTTATCGACATGCGGCAGGACCGGCACAAACGGCAGATTGAACATCTGCTGCGGGAGGAACTCAAGAACGACCGCGCCAAGACCAAAGTTCTGCGGATGAGCCAGTTCTGCATGATTGAGATGACGCGGCAGCGGGTCAAGCCGAGCCTGCAGCGCAGCCTGTATCAGGATTGTCCGCATTGTCACGGGGCGGCCCTGATCAAAACCCCCGAAAGCGTTTCGCTGGAGGTGCTGCGCCGACTCGCGTCCCTGCTGCTCGACCCCCGTGTCGCCCGTCTGGAAGTGCGCCTGCATGGTTCGGTGGCGACCTGGCTGCTGAACCGCAAGCGTAAACGCTTAGCCGCGTTGGAAGAGCTGGCGCGGAAGAAAATCACGATCCTGGCCGACAATAACCTCGCCGGTGAAGCGGTGCTGCTGGAGGCGTTTGACAGCCGCGGCAACGTACTGGCGGGAGTCTAGTGCGTTGTCCAGCGATAAAGTTCTGGTGGAAGAAAGAGCCCCAGACCCGCCAGCGAACCCCAAGCACCGGGCTTCAGGTCGCCGGCGGCGAGCCGGTGAATGGCGGCGGCCGAGGCGCCCGAAAGATAAGTGGTAACAGGGTACGGACGTGGGTAGTGCGCACTTTTCCGATCGCCTTCTGGCGGCCATCGCGGCGAAGCAAACGCCGCTGGTGGTCGGGCTGGATCCGGTTTATGAAAATCTGCCGCCGGTGCTTAAGCCGGGTGGTGGGCGGGAGGCGCCGACCTTGGGCGCGGCGGTGGCCGCCATCGCCACATTTTCGCAGACCATTCTACGGATCGTCGCGGCGCATGTACCGGCCGTAAAAATCAACAGCGCCTATTTTGAGCGCTATGGCGGAGCGGGCGTAAAACTATATGGCGAGTTGGTCCAGCAGGCGAGCCAACTGGGGCTGCTGGTGATCGGTGATGTGAAACGCGCCGATATTGGCCATACGGCGGAACAGTATGCCGAGGGCAACCTTGCCGATGCGGAATTGGGCGGGGTTCAGCTCCGCGGGCCGGACGCGGTGACGGTGAATCCGTATTTTGGCGGCGATGGCATTAAACCATTCATAACCGTGGCCCGGCGGCAACAAAAGGGGGTCTTCGTGTTACTGCGCACCAGCAATCCCACCGCCGGTGAAGTACAGGACATCGCCGCCGCTGACGGTCGGCCGCTGTACCGGCACGTCGCGGATTTGATCGAACGATGGGGGCGCGATCTGATGGGCGGCGACGGTTTCAGCGATATTGGCGCGGTGGTGGGGGCGACCAGCGGAGGGGCGATTGCCGAACTCCGCCAGGCCCTGCCGCATACTTTGTTTCTCATTCCCGGCGTGGGCACCCAGGGCGGATCGCTGGCCGACTGCGCCAGCGCCTTCCGCAACGGGGCGGGGGCGGTGTTGAATGTCAGCCGCGCCATCATCTTTGCCTACCGGCAGCGAGCCTATGAAAATGGGGCCGCCGGAGATTGGACCGAAGCAGTGCGTCAGGCTACCCTTCAAACCAAGGCTCAGATGGCGCAAGCGCTCGGTGGAGGAGATGGATATCGCACCGCCGAGCCACCGAGGCAGCTAAACATAGGGCCCCACACCCAGCGCGAATGAAAAAAGGGGCAAAACCGCGTAGATAGCCCCGGTCCGCACGGAGGCAGAATAGTTTAGTCACCCACGGCGACCCTCGGCGGATCGAGGAGTCGCCTTTGGAGACCTTGTCGGGGGGGCTTCCGATCACCCCCTTCTGGTTATTTTCGGAGTGGATCAAGGTAAAAGGAAAAGGTAACAAGCAAAACCCAGGGGGAACAATGCCCATATCGCCCCCCTCAACCTTTTTACTTCGTAGTCGTGCCCTTGGCGGGACGGGTCCGGACTGACCTGGTAGGAAAATCCTGCTCTATCCGTTATGTTTAGGGATAGGGTTCGCAGCGGTAAACTGCAAGCGGTCAGGTCGCCGAAGAGGGTGACTCAACAAGGCGAGAGGTGTGGGAACCATGGCGGATGCGCCGTCACGTTTCCCGCCGCCTGCGGTCGAAAACCTGGGACGGAAAAGCGATAGCCGGGGACCTTAACCTGAACACCGAGGGTAGCTCAGCGGTTAGAGCAGGGGACTCATAATCTCCGGGTCGTGGGTTCGATTCCCACCCCTCGGATGGTTGGGCGCAGGTCGCCACGGTGAAATTCCAAAGTGACTCGACCAGGCGGGATACGGATTATGCCACCATCCTCTCCTCCGGTCGCCGAAGAGGGCGACTCGACAAAGCCTGGTCGCCATATGGCGACGCGAGCGGCCACGGTGGGGCAACTGGAGCATATCGGCGCCATGGCTGCCGCGATGATCCAGCCCGGGCAAATTGTAGGGTTGGGCAGCGGACGGGCGGCGCACGCTTTCGTCCGGATGCTGGGGCGCCGCCGCGCGGAAACGAAGATGTCCCTGACCGCCGTGGCCACTTCGCAGGCCGAGGGGAGGTTGACATCCGCTTTGACAGCCGCGGCACCAGCGATTAGCATGACCGCCACTATGTCCGAGGAATCGGAGACGCGGCGCCAATACCTGCAGATCGACGCAGTGGACCCCGACGACGGTAAGCCGACGAAGGTTCAGATTTCGTACGACCGCTTGCACGCATTGGCTGCGCGGGGGACCGTGCACATTCACGAGGCGGCACATGTTGTGCCTTATGTGCTCCAACGGCCAACCGCCATTTTTGAGGGCTTGCGGCAAGATGTGGACGAAGATCAACGCGGCGTGGGCGGGCGATGCTATTGTGCCATCCCAGAACATAGCTACCGGCCCGATGGTACGGCAGTGCCGCCGTACCCAGGGCAGGTGTATCTGGTCTTTGTAAACCAGGATGGGGTTGCCTACAATTGGAGGTGGGAGCAGAGTGATCCAGCGGCCCCGGCCTTGCCGATGAACCATACAACAAGGTTCAAGGAGAGGCGATTATGACCACCATGACTAACGCACGATTCGCGGAGCACGTGCTCAAGCTGGCCCAATCGGCTCCTGCCTTTCGCCCCGCTGTCACGTATGACCCAGACGGAGACTGCATTGAGTTTATTGTCGCCCCTGATGCCTTTTATGCCGAGCGCGTGGATGATCTGGTGACGGTTTACTACAGCCAGGAGAATCGGAAGATCATCGGCTCGCTTATCAAGGGCGTTTCAAAATTCTGCCGGCAGATGTCGGAAAGGATGGCGGGGTTCAAGATCGAGATTGAGGATGGCCCCGTGCGACTTGAGCACCTCTTTCTGGCCAAGTTGTGGGCGCTGAACCCGCAGGCCAAGGGCACCATGGCGGTTGCCTCCTACCGCAAAATCTACCGTGAACTCATCAATATGGCGGAACAAAATGAGGCGACGGTAGAACTGGCCGGCGTGTAGCCCACGGACCGCTTTCCCGCCCTATCGAAGGATGGAGTGCCCGCGGCCCGGGAGGCTTGGTCAACCGGCCGCCGCGGCGTGCGGTGGAGGTCGTGGCCGGAGAGTGTTATTATCTGCGACACGGAGGTTGTGGAGGGGGGGGCCACCCGCTGAACGGTGGCGTGTGTTCCGGTCGCCGGGGCTCCTTGAGCGTCTGATGGTATGGAATTATCTTCCTCGACTGCCGTTGTTGTAGCCAGAAATTTCAACCCCTCCATACTTTCGCAGCTGTGGCTGGTCCGGCAAGGCATCATTGCCGAGAACGACTTTCAGCAGGGGTGCATGTTCCTAGACCAGGTCTCGCAAGCAGAGACCCCGTTGTTCCGGCTCACCGCATTGCCGCAGCAGCTGCACCTTACGCCCAGGTGCCCCCCCGACGACGAAGCCGCCGTCGTATTGGAAAAGCTCGGCGGCATCGTTCGAGCACTTCCCCACACGCCGTACATGGCGGTGGGGCTAAACTTCCTTTGGCACCAGGTGACGGATAACATTGCCGAGCTTACTCGATCGCTGTTTTTTCAGGGTGGCAGCGAGCTGTTCGAAGCATTTGATGTCGCGGACGCCAGATTCGGTGCGTATCTCAGCAAGAATTGGCGGTCCTTGAGGCTAAAGCTCGACATCAAGCCGATCCAGTTTCAGGCTGGAGCGAGCGCGCAGGATCGGCTGCTGTTTGCCTTCAATTTTCACCTGGACCTCCCCAACGAGGGTGCCGTGGATAAAATCATTGCGGGGTTAAAACTCTGGCAGGAGGCACAGGCGGAGTCTCGAAGGCTCGTCGAGTTGGTCCTCCGGGGGGTTGGCACATGATTGCGTATGGGGCCGAGACTTCAGTGGTTCCGATATCAGGTGATGAATGGGCTTGGCCGTTGACGCGGGATGGTGGCCGCTTTTCGGGCCAAGCGACGCTTGGCGAGGAGCCTCTTCGCACTGATCCGCTGGTGGAATCAAATCCGAATTTCGGCGCCGTGGCCGACGCCACGCTGCGGTTGCTCAAGAGCCAACTCAGCGCGGCGATGATTCAACTCGCTTTCAGGGGCGCACAGTTGAGCGCAGTCGATCAATCGTCCCGGCCGATAAGCAGCGATCACCTTACAAGCCTCGTGGCACAAGACCAGGCGCACATTCAGGCGGCTTTTCCCGCAGGCGCGGAGGCCCTGGCGCGAGCCGAGGCCGAATACGGCTGGAGCCCCCGCGATGCCGAGATGGCGCGAGCGGTAAGGCTTTTTAGCGGGGACGAGGATGTCAATCACTGAGCCGGCAAATCCGGACCTACCGCTGGCCCAGGGCGACATACTCCAGAGAGTGGCGCTTTTCCAGACGGGTGACGACTGGCAGCGGCAGGAGCGAGTGGGCGGCGGGATGTTGGCGTGCCTTTTGATTTCGCGCCCATGCGTAATTGCCAACAAAACCCGTGTGGTCGTTGCGGGTGTCGAGCGTTATGGCGGCAACCCACCAAGCACTGTACAAACCTTCAGGGATGTGCTTGACTTCCTGCTGGCACTGCGCGACGGCCGCAGCGCTCCCGATCGCTTCTATCTCGGGCAGATTCCGTCGTTGGGCGAGGGGCGCTACCACGCGGTGTTTGATTGCCTGTTCACCCTATGCCTTCCCACCGGTAGTGATGCACGCGCAGCGCTCATCCGGGAACACCGTGTGGCCCGGCTTGGAGCCGAATTTATCCGGGACCTACACACCCGAATTTTCACGTCCATAGCCGTGCAGGGCTTCGACGATTTTCGGTGGTATTCTGACAACGATCTCCGGTGGCTTGTGTCCAAAGGGAACGAGGAGCTGGCTGCGGCGCAGGCGGCCTTTGACAAAGCACAAGCGGGGGGCTTCCAGAGCCCAAAGCAGAGGGAGGAACTCGGGCGCGACTTACAGAAAAAAAAGAGCGCCGTCGAGCCGTTCGACCAGGAGCTTGGCCGAAGAAAAACGTCGTCGAAATCATAAGCGTTACCTCAGGGAGCGAATGCCATTTTCCAGCGGCGGATCGATCCACCGCTCCGGGCTTCGGAAGACTCCCATTTCATTTCCCACGAGATTGCGCAGCTGGCCGATACGGGTGGCGCTCGCGGCCAGGACGGACCGTGGAAAACGGAGTGGCTGCGGCCCCCGCCATCGCCATGATCGACGCCCGGATATGCCCCGACAGGGTCGGTGAGGCGTCGATCAGGGCAGCTGGACGGGCGTCTTTTTTGGCCAAGAACGCCAAGCGATGAGCCATGGCGCTTCTTGAGTTACGCGGTTCAAGATGCGGCAAACCCTTGCGGAACGCGGTTCTTGCACTATTATCGTCGCAAAGCAGCAGGGGACTCATAATCTCCGGGTCGTGGGTTCGATTCCCACCCCTCGGATGGTTGGGCGCAGGTCGCCACGGTGAAATTCCAAAGTGACTCGACCAGGCGGGATACGGATTATGCCACCATCCTCTCCTCCGGTCGCCGAAGAGGGCGACTCGACAAAGCCTGGTCGCCATATGGCGACGCGAGCGGCCACGGTGGGGCAACTGGAGCATATCGGCGCCATGGCTGCCGCGATGATCCAGCCCGGGCAAATTGTAGGGTTGGGCAGCGGACGGGCGGCGCACGCTTTCGTCCGGATGCTGGGGCGCCGCCGCGCGGAAACGAAGATGTCCCTGACCGCCGTGGCCACTTCGCAGGCCACGGAGGAACTGGCGCACGCGGTGGGCATCCCGCTGACGCCGCTGGAAACGCTGGCGTATGTGGACATTGCCGTCGATGGCGCCGATGAAGTGGATCCGCAGTTGAATCTTCTGAAGGGCGGCGGAGGCGCGTTGTTGCGGGAAAAAGTGATTGAATCCCTGGCCCGCCGGCTGGTCATCGTGGTGGGGCAGGAAAAGCTCGTGGATCGGCTCGGCACGCATTTTCCGGTATTTGTGGAAGTGGTCGGATTCGCCATGCCGGTGGTGACGCGGACGCTGACCGGCTGGGGCGCTACGGTCACGCCGCGCCGGCAAGCCGATGGGGCGCTGTATAAGACCGACAACGGCAATCCGCTGTTGCACGTGCGTTTTGAACCGCGGTCGCAGCCGGACCAACCAGGGCTGGATGATCTGCCGGCGTTGGAGCGGCGGCTGCACAGCCTTCCGGGTGTGATTGAAACCGGCTTGTTCCTGGATTTCGCCGACGAGGTCCTGGTGGCTAATTTCGACGGTACGGTGGAACATCGGCGGCGCGAAGCGGGGCGAAAGACGACGGAAGCACCCAGGGTTTAGATTCTGAACGTGTAACTTCTCCGCACCGTGCGGAGAAGTTTCGGGCTTACGCGAAGGAGCGAAAAGACTTGGGGAGCACCGGGGGGAGCACCCGGTGATAACCCGGTGGTTTGCGCCGAACGTGGACCAACCACCGCATTATCATGCGGTGCTGACTACACCTTCGCGCCTTCGCGGGAGATTCTTTTCGGTTCCGGCGCAGCCGGATAAGGTTTCAGAATCCGGGGCCTGGACTTCACGCGTATTGCCGGTGGCCGGAAGCCTGCCCGCATCACAGGCCGACAAATTTATACCAGTCCACAGTAAACCAGTCGGCACCGTCATTATTTACCGAGATGCGATGTAAACCCGCCGGCACCGAAACGGAAAAAGTCTGGTCGATATCGTTGGCGGTCGGATCGTTCTTGCCACCGACGGTATTGACGAGATGCTGCGCCAGGGCCAGTTTACCATCCACTTTAATCAGCAAATGGGCGCCGGCGCCGGCCACCGAGTTGACGTGCATCTCAAACCGGCCCGCCTGGCGAAAGCGCACGATGAACGTGGGATTATTACGCAGATCAGCGTGGAGCCGCCCCTGCACGAATCCGTTCATGCTCAGGGGAGGGGCCGAGCCAGTGATATGAAACAGGTTCGAACTGGGGCGTTGCCACAAAAGTGCACAGGGTATAGTCACCACGCTGGCGCCGGGAAGCGGCGCCCAATGCGGCAGATCAATCCGCAGAACATTCCAGGTCAGCAACGAGGGCACCGCAACCTTCAGAAGGCCGCTGGTTCGCCGGCCCGGCAAAGTATCATGTGGATCATAACTCCACTGCGCCGTCGTTACCTCCCCGGTATCAGCGTTATGAATCCGCACCGCTTTCGGGCGCACCGCCAACGCCATTCGTAAACCCTTGCCGGTTTGCTGAATGGGCGTCATACCCGCGTAATCCTGGTTCACCAAATGGGCGATTACTCGGCCCGCGGCCGGTTGGGCTTGCAGGGTGACAACGGCTTTTCCGTCGTAGGATGCCGCGCTGGGATCTTGCCAGGTCACGCGGCGAAGCAGCGGCGATACCGATTGGACAAACCGGGCTTGCCGCTGAATCACCCCCAGCGTTCCGTCGGTCGCGGCGTTGCATCCGAACGGCCCATGAACCGGGTAAGCGAAAAACAGGCCGCAGGCGAAGATCTCCGGCGCATAGGCCCCCAGCCACGCGGCTCGATCCGCATTGGTTAACTTGTCCATCCATGGCATCCCATCCCCCCAGTCGTTGAATACAACGACGGGCACATCTTTGCCGTGCAGAAGGCCCCGACTTTCCGTATAGAGCTGACGCCAAGCCGCCATATGGGAAGTCGTAGCGGCGGCGCACTTGAGTTTGCCATCCGCTTGAAGTGGAAAATTCCATAGGGTTCCCCCGCCGGCGATCTGATAATCCACCCAGCGATTCAAACCGTTGGCCGCGATCCAAACCCGGCGCTGCCGTTTCGCCGCATAGGCGCGAAGCTGGCTCGTCCAGTAACGCCACACCGCATTGTTGCGAAAGACGCAATAAGTCTCGCCGCTAACCGCCCAGTTGTCGCGTCCCCAAATCCCAGCCAGGGGATTGGCCGGCTGATCCGGATGGTCCGCCCAGTGATTCTTGCGGAGGTAGGCCGCGTAATCGAAGGTCCGGATGCTGTGGTCGGGGCATTCCCGCGGGTCATCGCAATCCACCTGGAACTGGGACTTCCAGCGTGGGTCGTCGACCCGCCAATGCCCACTTTCCACAAAGCGACGCAGCAGATAGCGCCGGAAGGCGGCTAAGCCGTAGGGGTCATAGCCCTCATGGGAGCTGTAAGCGCCGCACACTTCGTCCATAAAGAGGGTGTCCACGCCGGCCTCGATCTGCAGGGTGGCCCATTTGAGCACGTAACGCCGGTAGGCGGGGTTCTCGATGGCGCCATGGTAGTACGCATTGGAGACCTTATGGAGCCGGCCATAGGGGTCCCGCGTGGCCATAGCCATGAACTGGGCATTGGTAATGCCATTTTCGTGGGGGTAAAGCGCCGAACAGGTGGTTCCGCCACCGAACAAGGCGCCCGCCTGATGCGCCCGGGCCACGTCGCCGGTCATCTTGCTCCAGTCGGGCGCATTGCCCCATTTGAACCAGGCCCGCAGCCAATCCTGCGAAGGAACGGACAGGGAAACTGGCAGCGCGTCGGCGGCGGTATCGAATTCGTTGATGGTGAACAGGGTCAGGCCGTCCGGCGTCTTGGGAAATGGCGGGATGCCCACTCTTTCAAGACCTCCAGCCGGCGCGAGTGTCCGCGCGATACCGTGGCGGCGGCTGATGGCGATGGCCGTCAAGCCCGCCAGGACCGCGCCGCCAAGAAAACGCCGCCGATCTATCCTCTCCTTTGGGGCGGTGGGCTGGCTGGCGATCCCGTCTGTCCCGCGGCAGGCGGGTTCAATTGCACCAAGACGATCGGATGCCCCCAAATTGTCCGTCGGCGTTCGGGTTTCGCTGGCCATTGGGTATTCCTCTCGCAACAGGTGTATCCGGACCCATGCGGGTGTCAGCCCCACCGGCGTACGGGCCGCCGGGCTTACCAACTCGCAACAGGCGTTAATCAGGCATCGCTCCCGGCCACCTCCGCGCGGTCGCCGAACGCGCCGCCCGAGGCTGATCCGGTCCAGCGGACATTCACGACGCCGCCCACGAGCGCCAGCAACAACTCCACGGCGATTTGCCACAGCCGCAGCATGGCCACCGCGACGATAATCAGTTCGGGCGAGTGAACCACCGGCATCAACATAAGAGCCTGCACGGCATCCCGCACGCCTAAGCCGCCGGGAAGCAGGCTGAACATTCCCAGGCTGACGGACAGGGCGAAAATGCCGCAGAGCATGAACCAATCCTGCGGCGCCAGGGTGTGCACACAGTGTACGGCCGCCCACAGGGCCAGGCCGCCGCCCAGCCAACTGCCACAAAACAGGACGACGGCGATGGCCATATGGCGGCGGCGGAAGCGCCGGCCTGGAGGGATGGGGCCGCGTTTCATGGATTTCAGCGCCAGATTCAAGAGGGTGAAAAAAACGCGCGGATGAAAAATTCCCAGCAACAATAAGATCAGCAGCGCGCACAGGACGATATAGAGGGGATGATTACGCGCCACGACCAACAGGGCCATGACGCCCACCAGCGCGCCCGACAGCGCGTACATGCCATTTTCCAGCGCGGTGGACAGCAGACAGACTTCGCGCTCCATGCCGACGCGATGGGTTCTTTCCAGGCGCAGCAGCACCAGCAGTACTTTGCCCGGCACATATTTGCCGGCCTGGCTGAAGGTGTAGGCGCCCAGCAAGGGAACCACCGCGTGGCGATCGCCCATGCTCCGCGCCAGCCACAGCCAGGTCAGGGCGTTGACGGCGGAAAGCGCCAACATGCCCAACGGTATCAGGGCGACGATCGGCCAGTCGATGTGCAACCGCTCCAAGCTGACCGTGTGCCAGGTTTGCGCGAACTTGACGCCGACAAAGATGAAGACGACCCCCATGATCAACAGTTTGAGGATGAAAATGAGGGTTCGTTTCACGATTTGGCACCCAAGGTTCCGTCTGCCGCCGCAATCATCAAGCGCCGCTCGGCCGGGCCCAAGTCACCAAGTCGTCGCTAAATTGGCGGAAATCAGGTCGAGACGCACAATCTTCACGGCCGTATGTTATCAAAACCTCCAGAAAACCGGGTTTTTCCGGCGGCGACAACGCGATTGGGGGCGCGGGCGCGGGGCGGTGCGGCCGGATTTTTTGGCGAACGCCGGCCGACAGCGATAGCGCCAAATCCCCAACGTCTTGGCGGCGGCATTCATGCCGCCCGTGGGCATGTCTCCGCCCCCAAATCCGGCCACTCCCAGGCGGTACGGTTCAAATCTTGATCGTCCGGATCAAATCCCGGACGTGGCTAACCGACGCCTCGAAAAGCTTCCGTTCCTGCGGCGACAAGGGCACTTCGATGATTTGTTCGACCCCACCGGCGCCGAGCTTGACGGGCACCCCGACGAAGTAGCCGCCGACGCCGTATTCGCGGTCGCAATACGCCGCGCAGGGCAGCAGACGTTTTTTATCGCGGATGATGGCCTCGGCCATCTGCGTTACCGCCGCGGAGGGGGCGTAGTAAGCTGAACCAGTTTTCAGCAGGTTAACGATTTCGGCTCCGCCTTTGCGGGTCCGTTCGACAATGGCGTCAATTTTTTCCCGCGGCAGCAGTTCTGGCAGCGGAATGCCGCCGACCGCGGTGTACCGTGGCAACGGCACCATGTCGTCGCCGTGGCCGCCGAGCAACAGGGCCTGGATGTCTTCCACGCTGACCTGCAACTCGGCGGCGATAAAGGCGCGATAGCGGGCGGTGTCCAGCACGCCGGCCATACCCACAACGCGGTGGGCCGGGAATCCGCTGACTTGATGCGCCACGTAAACCATCGCGTCCAGGGGATTGGACACCACGATCAATACCGCCTGCGGGGAAAAGCGTTTGACCTGTTCCGTAACCGCCTTGACGATCGCCGTGTTTTTCTGCAGAAGATCGTCACGGCTCATGCCGGGTTTGCGCGCCAGTCCTGCGGTGATAATTACCACGTCGCTGCCGGTGGTCGGCTCGTAGCTGGTCGCACCGGTCAGATGGACGTCGAAATCCTCAATCGGCCCGGCCTGCGACAAATCCAAGGCTTTGCCCTGCGGCACCCCGTCCAAGGGCGGAATGTCCACCAGCGTGACATCGCCGAGTTCTTTGGCGGCCATCCAATGGGCCGCGGTTGCCCCGACATTACCCGCTCCGATGATGCTGATTTTCGCCCGTCTCATAGAATCTCCTTTCAGTATCCGTTTATGCTGAAACCCCAGCCTCTTAATCCGTTCCCGCCCGTCAACTATAATGCCCCGCCCCACATTTGGACAGACCACGCCCGGATTTTGCACGGCCCGGCCACGGAGGAAAAACGAGTTAAAAGTGAAAAGTAAAAAGTAAACCTAACAGCCAAGCTCGCGGGCGCGCTGCTCGGCGGCGGTGAGGGCGGCGGCGATCAAGGTTGGGAATCCGCCGTTTTCCAGGGTCTGGATCGCGGCTTCGGTGGTTCCACCGGGGCTGGTCACCTTACGCCGCAACTCGGCTGCCGACTCCGCGGATTCCGCGAGCAGCCGCCCCGCGCCGACAATGGTTTGCCGCGCCAGCGCCTGGGCGTCCGCGAGGGGCAGCCCCAGTTCCCTGGCCGCCTGGGCGAGGGCTTCGGCCAGGAAGAACACATACGCCGGCCCGGAGCCGGAAAGGCTAGTCACCACGTTCATTAAGTTTTCCGGCATCTCCCATGTCTTGCCGCAGGCGTCGAAAATTCGCCGGGCGAAGGCCATATCCGCGGCTAAAGCGTGCGCCCCGCGGCACAGCACACTGGCCGCAGCGCCCACCAGGGCGGGGGTATTGGGCATCACGCGGATCACGCGCACCTGACGGGCAAGCTGGGCTTCGATGTACGTGGTGCTGACTGCCGCGACGATGCTGATCAGCAGCGTATCAGCGCTGAGGGCGGACCTGATTTGGGCCAGCGCGGCATCGATCTTCTGCGGCTTAACCGCCAGCAGGATGGTGCGGGCCTGATGCGCCACCATCGCGGAATCCTCCAACGCTGCGATCTGAAGCTGCTGGGAAAACAAAGCACGCCGCGCCGGGCTGGGGTCGGCGGCCAGCAGGGCGGAGGTAGTAAAGACTCCGGCGGCGAGTACGCGTCGGGCAATCGCCTCGGCCATATTGCCCGCGCCGATGAAGCCCAGCACTGGCTTGTCTTCCCGCATGGCTTTCTCCCTTTGTTGTGGCTATCTCGCCAACGGACCAAGGCAGTCTTAGCGCCGGAAGGTTTGGTTGAACCACTTTTCAATCTTGGCCGCATCCGGCGGAGCCTTTACCAAGATGCGTAGCGCCTCGACATCCGCGGCGCTCGATCGAACCTTCGTCTGGACGTACAGAAATGCGAGGATGCCCTGGAGCGCAAGTTTAGGTTTATACCAGTGTCCATCGGGATCAATGGCAAGATATACAAATTCCGCCGCCAATCTAAGAAACTGGTGCAGAGCCTTGACAAGGTGGATCGGCAAGGCGAAGCCCTTTACGGCGTCAGCTGAAGACCCGGTCGGCGATCTTGGCCGCGGCCCGATTGGCGGCCCAATTTTCCTGAAATTGCCGCTCCGTCAAGAAGTCCTCATAGATATTGATTACTTGCCCGTCCCGGCTGCGTTTCCAGCTTCGGCTCCAGCCGTGAGCTTCTCGGCTGGCTTGGAAAGCCCGTCTGCCGCGAACCTTCTTTAATCCGTACTCCACGGCCCGCCGCTCCTTCGGTGTGAGATTGACGGAAAAATCCATCGTAAGCCGGAAGCTGCGGGCACCGTAAGGGTCAGTGGGGTTCCGGTCTTCGATGCGGATAAGGTTGTCCCGCTGCATCTCGAACAGCAGGTCCTCGCCACCATGTATTCCGGGACCGTAGGGCATGCGCGCGAACGGATAAGTGGTCAGAACGCCGGGAAATTCTTTCCAGTAGCAGAGATGCGCCCAGTAGAACGCTTTGTACAACAGCGTCTGACCCTTGAAGGCGCCGCCGTTGTGCTGCAACAGCGCACACAAGATGCGCTTGGCTGATTCCCGTTCGGCATGGGTTGGATGCGGGGCATATTCCATGGGAGCACCTGTCTGACTCCAGCTATGCTAGGTTTTCTAATGGTAGAAAGTCAAGCCTCTTTTTAACCCTACAGATCGCCTGCGCCTGCGCGATCCTTGCGGTCTCGGTATCACAATCTCCTTATTCCTTCGCGCCGCGCGAAGATTTTGGCCGGCGGGGAATCCCCGGTTTCCGGCGGAGAATCCACCCCCGGCAAGGTCTCCAAAGGCGACTCCGCGATCCGCCGAAGGTCGCGTGGGCGACTAAACAAACCCGCCTTCGTGCGGACCGGGGGCTATATATTTTGGTCGCGGCTACGCTGCGCTATGCAGGACTCGAGCGGAACCCGGAACGGCGCCGTGCCTCTGAATATTCCGCGTCCGGCCTACCTGGATGTGGGGGCCTGTCGTCAAGCAACTATTTTGTGCTGTAGCTGGCGCCGGTGGCCTGGCGCACCACGGCCTGGGCCGCGGCCAAACGGGCAATCGGGACACGATAGGGCGAACAGCTGACGTAATTCAAACCATGCTGATGGCAAAATTCGACCGAGGACGGATCGCCCCCGTGCTCACCGCAGATGCCCACCTTCAGGTCCGGGCGCGTGGCTCGGCCCTTCTGCACCGCCATTTTAATGAGTTCACCGACACCTTCCTGATCCAGCGAGGCAAACGGATCTTTGGGCAGAATCTCCATGTCCACGTACTTCGGCACGAACGAGGCTACATCGTCGCGCGAAAAGCCAAACGTGGTCTGGGTCAAATCGTTGGTGCCAAAGCTGAAAAATTCCGCCTGGCGGGCGATCTGATCGGCGGTGATGGCCGCCCGCGGCAATTCAATCATGGTGCCGACTTTGTATTCAATCTTGCGGCCGGCCTTGGCGAAAACTTCATCGGCGACCTGGCGCACCTTCGGCAGCAGGAACGTCAACTCATTGACGGTGTTGACGACGGGAATCATCACCTCCGGCCATACCTTGACGCCGTTGGCCGCCACCTGGCACGCGGCCTGGAAGATGGCCCGCACCTGCATTTCCAGAATTTCCGGGAAAATCACCGCCAGGCGGCAGCCGCGGAAACCAAGCATGGGGTTGGCCTCATGCAGTTCCGTCACCCGCCGCTTGATCTTTTCCAGCGACACGCCCATCTCGCGGGCCATCTGGCGCTGGTTCTTGTCTTCATGGGGTAAGAATTCATGCAGCGGCGGATCGAGCAGCCGGATGGTGACGGGCAGGCCATCCATCGCCTTGAAAATACCGATGAAATCCCGCTTTTGATAGGGCAGCAGTTTACGCAGCGCCTTGCGGCGATCCTTTTCATTATCCGCCAGAATCATTTCCCGCACCGCGATGATCCGGTCGCCTTCGAAGAACATATGCTCGGTGCGGCACAGGCCGATGCCTTCGGCGCCGAATTCGCGGGCCACGCGGGCGTCGTTGGGCGTGTCGGCATTGGTGCGAACCCGCAGTTTACGCGTGGCGTCGGCCCAACCCATCAATGTGGCGAAATCGCCGGAAACAGTTGGTTTGACCGTCGGCACGGCGCCGGCGCACACCGTGCCGGCGGAGCCGTCAATGGAGATGGTATCCTTGCGGCCAAAACGGCGGATTTTACCATCCGCGGCGCGCACCGCAAGCACGCCCTTGGCGGCGTTGATATCCAATTCGCCGCAGCCGGCCACGCACGATTTCCCCATGCCCCGCGCCACCACTGCGGCGTGGCTGGTCATGCCGCCGGTGCTGGTGAGAATGCCCACGGCCATCTGCATGCCGCCAATGTCTTCCGGCGAAGTTTCCTTACGCACTAGAATGACCGTTTCACCGTTCTTGGCCCGCATTTCGGCTTCGTCGGCGGTAAAAGCGAGTTGGCCGACGGCCGCCCCGGGCGAAGCCGGCAGCCCTTTGGCGATCTGATCGGTCCGGGCTTTCGGGTCAAACGAAGGATGCAGCAACTGATCTAAGCTGGATGGTTCCACCCGCAGTAGGGCGGTGTTTTGATCGATCAAGCCCTCCTTGACCATTTCCACCGCCACGCGCACGGCCGCCGGAGCGGTGCGTTTGCCGTTGCGGGTCTGCAGCATGTAGAAACGGTTGTGCTCCACCGTGAACTCAAGGTCCTGCACGTCGCGGAAGTGCTTTTCCAGGATATCTTTCACCCGCAGCAGTTCGGCGTAGGCCTGGGGCATCACCTCGCCCATTTTCTCAATCGGCTGCGGGGTGCGGATGCCCGCGACCACATCTTCCCCCTGGGCGTTGATCAGGAATTCGCCATAGAACAAGTTCTCACCTGTGGACGGATTACGGGTAAAACAAACGCCCGTGGCGCAATCTTCACCCATGTTGCCGAACACCATCGTCTGCACGTTCACCGCGGTGCCGGCCAGCCCCGTGATCTCATTGATCTGCCGGTATTTGATCGCCCGTGGGGCGTTCCAGCTTTGAAACACGGCCTTGACGGATTTAAGAATCTGCTCCCGCGGATCCGTCGGGAATTTTTCTTTAGTATGTTTTTCATAGACCTGCAGATAGCGGGTGCATACTTCTTTCAGTCCCTCGACGTCCAATTCGGTATCCAGTTGGACCCGCGCCTTCTTTTTGACGGCGGAGAGTTCATGCTCAAAATGCGCATGATCGACGCCCATGACCGTATCGCCGAACATATTGATCAGCCGGCGCCAGGCGTCCCAGACAAAGCGGGGATTGCCGCTGGATGTGGCCAGCGGTTCGATGGTGGCGGCGGTTAACCCGAGGTTCAGCACCGTGTCCATCATGCCGGGCATGGAGACGGCGGCGCCGCTGCGGCACGAGACCAGCAGTGGATTAACGGGGTCGCCCAGCTTTTTGCCCACGGTCTGTTCCAGCCGCCGCAGGTTCTCGTCGATCTGCTCTACCAGACCAGGCGGGAACTGCTGGCCGCTCTGGTAATACGCCGCACAGCAGTCGGTGGTGATGGTGAAACCCGGCGGAACGGGCAGGCCAATATTGGTCATCTCCGCCAAGTTGGCGCCTTTGCCGCCGAGCATCATTTTATCTTTGGCGCCGCCTTCCGCCTTGCCGTTGCCAAAGAAATAGACCATTTTGTCCGCCATGGTGAAACCCTTTCGAGTAATGGTGATCCGGTGGTTATCCGGCGCGCCGCGGCGCGTCAATCCCGGTGACCGGTATCCCAACGCTATACGATTACCCCACCCGCCGGTCCGGTTCAAGCCAGCGGGACCAAGAGCTTTAGAGTATAGCGCCCCCGCGGCGGAGTCAATCGCCGACGGGCTTCATGTCGGCTTCGGGTGTGGCCAGATTTCTTGGCCCATGCCGGTCCTCAGCGACAGTGCCAAATCCCCAACCGCCTCAACGGCGGCATTGATGCCGTCCGTCGGCACGTCCTTGCTACAAAATCCGGCCACACCCTTGTCTTCCACCGATGCGACAGCCGGCTTGTGCCGCGGTCGGACTGTCTCTTATTATGCGGCTTTTTCGGGAGTGACCTGGCCATGAACAATATTCCCCTGCTGCCTCCACCCCGTCGAATCAGCAGACGCCCCGGTCAATGGGAGCTGCCGCGCGTCGGCTTTATTTGTGTGGAGGGGCGTGATCCAGGCCTGTTACTGGCGGTTAAAGCACTGGAAAAGTCACTGCAGAGTCGAGCCGGCCGGTGGTGCTGGATTGAAACCGCTCCGCCGCCGAAGGCGCAAGCCATTCACCTGCGGTTGGACGCCGCCATCGAACACGAACAAGGTTACAGCATCGACATTCGTTCGGACCGGGTGGAAGTGCGGGCGAAAACGCCGGTGGGGCTGTTTTACGCCGTCCAAACGTTGCATCAGATTACCCGGTATTGCCGGCGCTCCTGGCCCTGCCTGCACATCGCCGATCAGCCCGACTTCGCGCGACGCGGCTTCTACCACGATATTTCGCGCGGCAAAGTTCCTAAAGTACAGACGATTCTGTGGCTGGTGGAGAAGCTGGCGGAATTGAAGATCAACGAATTTCAGCTTTACATCGAGAATGTCTACGCTTTTAAGCGGCATCGCGAGATGTATGCCGATACCACGCCGTTGACCGCGCGCGAGCTGAAACGGATTGATAAGGCCTGCCGCCTGCGGCACATCGATTTCGTGCCGTCACTGACTTCCCTGGGCCATTTTGAGAAGATTCTCCGTCACCCGCGCTATCGACCTCTGGCGGAGGCGGAGCCGGCCGATCTAAAGCAGCGCGGTTTGACCTGCTGGTCCGATGATCCTTGGTCGCTGTGCGTGACCGATCCGCGGGCCAAAACGCTTATCACGGAAATGTACGCCGACTTTTTGCCGAACTTTTCCAGCAGCCAGTTTAATATCTGCTGCGACGAGGCCTACGACCTGGGCGTCGGACGCAGCCAGGCGGAGGCGCAGAAACAAGGCGTCGGACGGTTGTATGTGGAGTGGATTAAGTTTTGTGCCGATGCCGCGGCCGAACATGGCAAACGCGTGCAGCTGTGGGGTGACATTATTCTGAAATATCCGGAGCTGATCCGTGAACTACCGGCGAACGCGACCGTTCTGGAATGGGGTTACGGCGCTCAACACCCATTTCTGGAGCACGGAAAATTGTTCGCTTCCTGCGGTCGGCCATTTTACGTTTGTCCTGGCACCAGCAGCTGGGGTTCGCTGGCCGGGCGGACGGCCAATGCCCTGGCGAATATGCGTGGAGCGGCGACCGGCGGACTGCAACGTGGCGCCGTCGGCTACCTGAACACCGATTGGGGTGATAACGGCCACCAGCAGCTGCTGGCGGTCAGCCTGCTGCCGATGGCTTTTGGAGCGGCGGTTGCGTGGAATCATGGGCTGGCCAGCGATGCCGCGATTATCGATGCGGTGAGCGCTCAGCTTTTTGCCGATTCCAGCGGCCGGATCGCTCAACTGGCCGCGGATATCGGCAACGTTTATCAGCGCATTAACCGTGACCCGCTGCCGAACAGCTCGCTGGACTTCCACCTTTTTCGCGAGCCGTGGGCGCAAACGACGTATCTGGAAAAAGCCCGCCAGAACCGCATGGCCAGCGAAATAGCCCGCCTCGAACGGCATCTGGCTACACTTAAACAACTGCCCAGTCCCAACCGGGATTTAGCGCTGGTTTGGCAGGAGTTAAGTTTCACCATTCGCGTTATTCGCCATACGCTGCGGCGCACCATGTTGCGGGCGCAGCACACCGCCGCGCCCGAGTCGGCACGGCGGGAAATTGCCGCACTGATCGCCGATATTCGCCGCCTGCGGCGGGAATTCAAGGTGCTCTGGCGGAAGCGCAATAAGAAATCGCGCTGGGCCGATGTGGACGCCCATTTTAAGCGGATTGAGTCGGAATACCGCCGACTCCGGTAGTTTCGGGTTTATCGTTTCCAGTTTTTGGTTTCTAGTTTATGGTTACTGGTTTATGGTTTGCGGCGGGCGGTCTTGTAGTCCACATCGCCGGCGTAGAGTGGGAGGTGATTGGTGGCGACATTCAAACGCGTCGAGGACATTGAGGCCTGGAAGACGACGCGCGAAATCGTTCGGTCTGTTTACAGCTGTTCATCGGCAGGCCCTTTCGCCAGGGATTTCGGGCTTCGCCACCAACTGCGCCGTGCGGCCGTCTCGGCGATGTCGAACATCGCGGAGGGGTTCGAGCGCGGCGGAACCGCGGAATTTGTGCAGTTCCTGGCGATAGCAAAGGGGTCACTGGGTGAAGTTGAGACGCAATTGTATGTCGCCTTTGACCAGCGCTACGTCACGCCAGCGACGCTTGAGGCCCTCCTCCAACAGACTGCCGCGGCCAAAAGGATGATCTCCGGCCTGATGAACTACCTGCGTCGCTGCGGTCACCGCGGTGAGAAATTCAAACCGCCTCCCAACTCGAAACCAGAAACCAGAAACTAGAAACCCGAAACTAAACGCCGCGCCTCCGCATGGTATAACTCGCGTCGTTACCCGGAGATTAGCATGAGTTCCCTGCTCGTTACAGGTTCGATTGGAATTGACAATGTCGTGACGCCCCACGGCGCGGTTCACGACGTTCTGGGTGGATCCGCGGTCTACTTCAGTTGGGCGGCGGCGGCATTCTGCAGGGTTCGACTGGTGGCGGTGGTGGGAGAAGATTTCCCCTCCCGGTTCGCGCGCGCCTTGGCGCATCCTAATATCGACACGTGCGGTTTGGAGCGCCGTCGCGGCAGCAAGACGTTTCGCTGGAGCGGCCGTTATGATGCCACTCTGAACGAAGCCACCACCACGGCCGTGGCTCTGAATGTTCTGGCCGAGTCCGCTCCTCAAATTCCGCCGGCCTTCGCGGACAGCGACATCGTGTTCCTGGCCGCCACGCATCCCCATTTGCAGCTGCGGTTGCTTTCCCAGCTCACCCGGCCGAAATTGGTTCTCGCCGACACCCGTGATTTGTGGATCCGTAACTATCCCCAGCCGGTGCGGGCCGGACTTAAGCAGGTGGATGGACTGATGCTCAACGACCTGGAGGCTCGCCTGTTGACCGGCCAAGTCAATCTGGTTGCGGCATTGCAA
>JAJYFE010000159.1 GCA_021785435.1 Planctomycetota bacterium | reverse complement strand
GGCCGACGCCACCGCTTGAATATCGAACAGGGGATTTTCAGACCCCAGGTCGGCTGCGGGCATCGTCAGCTCGTCCAGATACAGTCGGACCGGGCCGATCGGTCCCCCGCACAGATCCTGTTTCGCCAGTTCTATTGCGGTCGGCCCAGTAGCCACGCGTCGGTCTGACGCCATCGCCATGTTGGCACGTTGAATCATGAAATCTCGAAGCTCCCATTCTGCTGGTTGGCCCTGACGCGGGTGCCGTCGGCGAACTGTGTTTCCTCAACATGGGAATCTTCGTCGCGGAACTTATGGCCGGTCATCTCCAAGCAACCGACGCGGCGATGCAGGTCGCACAAAATTCGCGATCGCCGGAGGTCCTCGGCCGACGCATCCAAATCTAACATAGGAAGTCCGGCATTGATCACGGCGTGCAGGAATGGAATATCGCGCTCCGGGCAGCCCCAACCGCCGCGCCGGACGTCAATCGCCCAGGGAATCAGGATGGCGTCATGATAAACCAGATTGAAAAGCGGAATGGGAATGCCGAACGGTTCGCCGCAGGCCGGATTCGGATCAAGCGGCCACGGCGCATGGTGGACCAGATCCAGGTGTGCAACCGCCCAATCCGCGGGCTCCTCGGAACTCACAACACCCCATAAATGACGGATGTAATCGAAGCATTCCGCACGATATCCCCGGCACGCGCGACGGTCCACCGGGTGCTCTTCATCATAACATTCATCAAGCGGTACGACCGAGAACACATCCAGATAGGTGCCATGCAGCTTAATTCCATTTCGCTTCAGCAACATATTGTTGCGCTGAACATACGCCGCCGAAAGGGAAGGGCAAAGCACCGTTGCGCGCCCGCCATCCCAGGTTGAGTCGACCGGATAGGTACGGTCCTCACGGCGAATCGCCCGTCTGGGATCAAATGACGCTCCGTCACAGTACAAGTCGCGGAACTGTTGATGGAGGGCGAGGAGGTAGTCCAGTTCGGCGCAGGTCAGCGCGAGATCGCGCAGCCCGGCCCAGCCACCGGCCTCGGGAGATGGCGGCAGTACGTCCGGCTCCAAATTGTCGTAGCCACGGAATCCGAACCCGTCCAAGTGCACATAGGCCTGCCTGACGCCACGCGCGGACAATACCCGCAATTTCTCGGCAATCTGGGCAAACGTCTGCAACCGATGGTTTGTCGCGGCGTCCGCCCGGTTAAAAAAGCTCGACTCCGGCTGCACGTGCGTCAGCGCCCGTGTGTGTATCACGGGTGCCCCGACCATCTTTGCCATGTGCGGGCTGCGTACCAGCTTCTCACGCAGCGATACAAAATGCCCCCGTTCCTGGACGTATTGGCGGTAGCGCTTGGCCAAGCTGACGTAGTTTCCCGGCTTCACGAAAGAAAGCCTGGCTTGCCGCGGGTAGCGCAGTTTGCCTAAGGAATGCAGCCATCGCGTTTCAACGCGTGTCGGCCCGCCCGGCGGGTGCCTTAATCGGCATCCCCCATCGTCGGGTGTTTCGAGAATAAGCATGGCTGCCGAGTCGCCCCTCTCTACTCCCCACCACGGCATGTACAGTGTGCGGCCGTACGTGGCGGCCACCTCGCGGTTCCCCTCTTCCCCATAGGCAACAATCGCGTGCGGCCAGTCGCGCGGCACGAGAATTCCCTGCATGAATGGGATGACGGTGCGCTCCACACCTTCGGGTGCGAACGCCTTCGGCCAGTAGCACTCGCGCAGTTTGGTCTCCATCTCGATTGGACGCACTTGGAACAGCACATCGCCGTTCAGCCAGTCCACCCCGACGAACAATACAATCTGCAGGTCGTAGTCAACCCCCTCTTTCTGAAAGCCGCCAAGCCGGAGCGACAGCCCCCGGCAGGCCCCCCAATCCTCCTGACGGGTCTCCCGATGCCGTGCCTCCGCGAAGTCCAGCCACACGTCCACGCCGGCGCGTCGCACCAGCATATCACCACCGCCGGCTGGCAGAAGCTGCCAGCTGCCGCGTTCGCCCTCCATGTGTACTGCAAGCGAACGGGCATCAAGAGTGACGGCCTGCGCTGGTGCCGCTAAGCGCCAGAGGCCCGGCTCAAGCCTCAGGCTTACATGCGAGCTGGCGATGTAATCACGGGGCGTCTCGGTCATCGGCGCCCCGGCGTTTGTGCGACACTGTCCACGTCGACCAGTTGAATGTGCCGTACCGCCACCGCGGCGACCTTGCCGGTTGACACGTCCGTGGCCCTCACTTGATATAGCCCCGATGGATCGTTCAGCGCCAACGGCACAACGAACGTTCGCTGGCGCGAGGTCATGGTAAGGTTACGGCCACGGCCTGGCATTATGCCTCCATCCGGCGCGACGACGGCAAGATGAACGATTCGCCGGTCGGTGCCTGAACCCGGCTCAAGGCCGACCATGACCACCGGTGGGCGCCCCCATGCATCCGAGTAGCGGAGAACCGTGAGGGTCAAATGCGGTACTCGCTTCCGTGGAAACAAGGCCAGCAACGCCGCGTCCGTGGGTTCCATGGCAAGCCGCACGGTGCGAGCGACGGTGCCCTGGCGCGGATGAAGCATATTGTAGACCCGATACCTATGCGCCAAATGGACAAAGATGGTCTTCGCCGATTGACCGCCGACCGGCCCGATTTGTTTTAGACCGAGGGTCTCACGACGGCCCGGATTCGGATGACGCACGAGGCCGAGAAGCCGAACACCGCCTTGGCCGAGCCGGGCATAATAAAACCCAACGCCGTCAAGCGGTTGCGTGGCCGCCGCAGTCGCGCTAGCGAGCGCGAAGGGTCTTACCCCCTCCTTGGCCAACAGCCGCAGCAACAGATCGCGCAGGTCACGGTCGTAAGTGGCCACGCCGTTTAGCATGATACCCAGCCCCCCGCGCACGCGACGGACCACCACTAGGGGTTGATGGTTAGCATAGTGCCCGAACACGCGGCAGCCGGCTTCCATTTTCAACCGCTGTTCCCCGGCCATTTCGAACCGGGCACCCCTGAGCGCCACGGACCGATGTTTGTAGTTGGGCAGCGAGCGGGACCTAATGCCGAACGTGTCGCTTAACCACCGGCCGCCAACCGGTTTACCCAATGCGTCACGCGAGCCCACTTGGTCGTCCGCCAGCACGATGCCGCCCGCACGCTGCCATTTATAAACTTGCGCCCTCGTTCCGGCGCCGATGCCTATCGTCATCGGCAGCACCAGCACCTTGTATTTTCCCAGCACTCCTTCGTCAACCTGCCGTTCGGTTACGAAGCGAAAAGCCAGGCCCATATTCGCGACGAGCCGGCGCATGCCGAAATTACTGCGGTACCAGTTCAGGTAGCTATCATCATTCCAACGATGGCGAATGGGCCAGGAAAACGATGTGGCGTTGGATGATTCAAGCCAGGCCATATCCATGCTGGCCTGGGAATAGACTACCGCGACGGTTGGCCTGACCCGTACGGAATCCATCACGGCTTTCCCGACTCCATCGACCAGGGGACGCAGCAGCTTCTGCAACATCCGTGATCGCCGCGTCGCGGCCAGCGACGGACTGATGAACCCGGACGGATGCCCCGGCTTCATTTCCAGACCATAGATCATGTCTCCGCTGGCGCCGGCGAACAGGCGTGCATAAAGCCCTTCGCGGACCGTGGCAAGACGCTGCGTTGTAATCCCCCGCTTCGGGTATCCATAATGAAACCAGTTCCACATTTTCGCGCCTGGGCGGGCGAAGGAACGCTGCCAAATATCGTAATAATCCTGGCTGCCGGTGCGGGTGGGAACGATTTTGGATGGATCAATTCCGCTGAAGGGGTTGATATATGTCCAGTTCGGCTGACCAGCCGCAGTGTCTGGCAAAAAGTGTGTGACGTCCTCCGTAAAGTCCTGGCTGATATCCGCGAAAAGCGAGTCCATAAAAAGGCGAAATTGCACCCAGGATGAAAAGTTCCTTTGCTTACGGGCCTCGCCAGTCAAGGGAGGAACTATGGCCGCCCAACTGCGGTACGACGTCGACCATTGCCGATTCAGCGACGCCAACGAACGGTAAGTTGTCCGCAAATATCTTCGATACAGGTCAAGGCACGGCCGGCTGCGGTCCGGCTCCGCCTTCGGGTTGGCACGCGTCTGCCATGGACTCGCCAATGCCATCTCGTCCCAGAACATGTAGCCGAGCGGGGGGTGGCTTTGGACCCGGTCCGCATAGGCGCGCACGGCCCCGCGCAGTAAACCACGCCAGCGTGCGTTGTAAAAGTCGTCCTTTCGCAGCTGGTGGAACGCTGGATCCGTTCGCGCCATTTTGTATTTGTCCAAGGCCCCATAGATCAGGGATCGATTTTTGCACACCCCGCCCCAGCCGTCCGTCCACATAAATCCGTGCGCCAGTGCGTCAGGCGCACCCGGCGGCCAGCAATTGATCGTGTTGACCCCGATTCCGTGTAGCAAGGGGTAGAGAAGGTCCCGGTAGTACGGTGGCGCCCACACGTAGGCGGCGACGACGTAGTCGTTCCGCCGCGCGTTGAAACGCGGCGGAAAATACATGTCCGTTGATGCGCGGTCGAGAATCTGAGAACCATCGAGCGTTTCGACGGTTAAATGCGACCAAGTCCCAAGAATCATCCCCGCCGGCAACGAGCCCCGAAATGTCACTGCGGCGACGCCTCTGGCCGAAGCCTTCAGGCCTAGGGACCGCCGCCACAGAATTCGCCCCCAGCCGTCGCTGAGCATGGCCCATGTCCTGATTTCATCACCACTCCTTTGAATGTGGCAGCGTGCCGTGAAATCAGCCCTGTGTCCACCCGTCTCACCGCGTGCTTTAGCGGCCAGCTCGGTAATCCGCCCCGCGTTGCCGGGAAGACACACGTTAATCGGAACGCTCAACCAACCGGCGGTCGCACCATTTCGACCACTGCACACGACGTTGAGCATGTAGAGGCCCTGTGGAATTCCGAGCGGCAGATGGAACCTTAGAGCCCCATCTCCGTGCGAATCCTTAGCCGGAGTTACGACCGCCGCCCTTAAATGCACAGCCGGGCCGCCACCCCGGCGGACCAACCAAGCCGTCGCCCGGACCACGGTCGCGCCTGCCACCCCCCGAACGCACCCCACCACGACGCCACCCGGCGCCGCGGAAGCAACACCCCGGATTGGCCTCGGTCGGTGCCGCCAACCGAGCCAAACCGTGCGCGGTCGGCCCAAAGCGTTGTCCAACAGCGTTGCGTAGAGCGAATAGTAGTAATTCCACCACCCGGGAAACAGACGTTCGCTAAGGTTGCTGCACCACCTAGTAAGATAAATCTCGTCTAGGGCGGGCACCAACCCGTTTCGATAGAAGTAGGGACCCTGAAACATTATCTCGTAGATATTTCCGCGCCCGATCCGCTCGTGGGCGATACTGTAGATGCCGAAGTGACCCCATGACCTCTCGCCGATCGCCGCCATCGCGGCGAGCGGTACTCCAGCGAGCACGCCCGCTGGATCGTTGAAGGCGTTCGAGTTGCCGTCATAGAGCACGTGGCCGCGGCTTTCCACGCCGGTGGGCTGGCTTTGGCCGCAAACCGCCAGCACGGAAAGGCCGGCCCTGACCTCGCGTAGGACCGCGGGATGATGGGCGATGAAATCGTCGAAGGACGATGCGACCAAAAACAGGGCGGCAAACGGTTTACCATCGCGGGCGGTGCTTACGTGATTTCGGTGCTCCCATTGCTTAAAGGTGGTGACCGTGCAGGCGAAGCCGGTCATTTCAGCCCACTGGGCCATGGTGCGGCGGGCAAATAACATCTCGGAGGGAACGACGGCTAACACTCGTGGGCGCGCTTGGGGCGTTCGCCCGACCCAACGGATAAACCCCGCGCCGTCAGGCGTGGGGGCGGCCAGGGCGATAGGCTCGCCGGCCTTGACGCCGCTGCCCATACCCGTGTTCGCGGGCAGTAGGACCGCCAGTACGCTGGCGCCGATGCAGACTCCGAGGAACTTGTTCATACTAGGAACCTTTCAGGTCAGCAGGCTCAGGTCCGTGGGCACGCAATGGACACCCCGCGTGCCGACGAGTACGCTTCGCCTCGCTGCAGGCGCGGCGGCAACCCAGTCAGAATTTCCCGCAGTGCGGGCGCCGCATTACGGCCCCCACGCTCCCCCCGCGAGAATGGCGGCGTACTTGGGATTCACCTTTCGTACGGGCACCATGCAAGTGTCAAATGGGGCGGATAATGGAACCACATTGGCGAGACCAAGAGGCTCATTACCGGTTAGGGTGACGGCAACCTGATCGGTATCCGTGGTGCCGTTGACCACGAGCGAGCCTCCGGCGTGGGCGTAGTAGTCATTCTGGTGATAGGTGAAAATGTTGTCGCCATTCTGGCCCACGTAGGGCGAGATCTCCCAAGTCACGTGCCCATCACCGAAGCCGACGTTCTGCCCGTCGCCGGCATGGTTGCCGGAGTTGTAGATGTAGGGCCCATAGGTGTTGGCCGTCGGCAACGTAGTGGTGACGCGGTTGTAGTCGCCACCGTCGGTCATATTCATGGGGGCCATGTCGCTGACCGCCGGAACTTCGGCCGTCGCGCCCGTGGTGGTCCACCACCGGCCTGGCGAGGCCCGCTCCACCCAGTCCGGCCAGCCGTCATACGGCCAGGGCATGGCGATGGAATAACTTTCACCGTGGCCACTGCCGTCGAAAGCCGTGTCGTAGTCGGTCAAATTCACCCAAGTATGTCCCGGCGGCATGTTGCCAAAATTAGCGCTGTAGGTGAGAGCCCCATCGAAGGAGTAGGATTCCACGGACGGTTCCTCGGCGATGGGATCCGAGGGGCAGATAAAGCTTGGCGGCGCGGTATATCCTTCCAACACCAGTAGCCACATGCACGCCAGGGGGTTGGCGCCGTAGTACAAAGGCTCATACCATTCCTGCACCACTTCCTGCGGCGTGGCCTCGGTGCCCGTGTAGATATTCCCCGCGCTAACATTGTGCGGCACTATCGGCCCGTTGGAGTAGCCCCCGTTCTGCACGGCGCCGATCGTCACCGCCGGGAACACGCCATTGTTCGGCTGAGCATAGGTCACCATGGCCTGGATGATCCCGCGGATGTTGGCCATGCAGACGGCCCGGTTGGCCAGCTCCCGGGCTTTGGCCAATGCCGGTAGTAATATAGATATGAGAATAGCTATTATCGATATCACTACCAGCAGCTCGATCAACGTGAAGGCGTTTCTGGTTTTCTGTTTCTGGTTTCTGGCCGGCCAGGCCGTGTTCAACAGGTCAGGCGCCAGCAGGCCGCAGCCGGGAGACTCCGGCGGGCCAAATTCTTCGCGAACGGCTTGTTCGGCGGCCAAGGCCAACAAACTGCGCTGGGAATCCGAACCAGAAGAGGTGGGAGAACGGGTCATGCTAGAGCTCCTCGACAAAGCGTGTCGCCGCAGCGACCGTTCCGCCCGCGGATGCGTGGCCCCGGGCCGCATGGTCCGGTTCAAACCGGCATCCGTTGGGATGGACTGCCCGACACTCTACGCCGCCATGGCCAGCGTTGTCAATAACTTTCCACTGTCGTTTTCGGTCAACATGTTGTCGATTTAGGACGGGTCCGAGGGCGGGCAAGGCGTCGTTTTCAGCCTTACGCAGCGGGGCAATCCACCCGTTGAACCGCGGGCGCCGCCGGCCAGCGGACGCCTGCGGAGGATAAAGATATGGGGCAATGTCAATTGGCGGGACTGGCCTGCGGGGACGGCAGACCTGGAGGTGTGCACCACAGGGACCGCCGACCTGGAGGATCACCGAGGTCGCCCTACGATCCGCAATATAAGAAGGTTATGTTTGCGGCAGGCTTTCGGAAAAAATAGACCAACGGTATATCGGTAGCATGAAAAATCGTCGACGCCGCCAATTGTCCGCCCGGGGCCGTGATGGGCGCCCCACGCGCCGCGTGCTGCTGCTGTTGGACTGGTACGCGACGGATCTGCATCGCGGCATCGCCCGCTACGCCCATGAAGCCGGTTGGGCGCTTGACGCCACGGCCGGCCACCTGGAGCGCCAGCCCCTGCTCTGGCGGCCCGATGGCATTATCTGTTTGCCCACGAGAAATTCCCCGAGTGCGGCGTCAGCCCGGTGTGCCGCCATACCCACCGTGAGCATCGGCGCGTACCCGATTCGGGGCACGCCGCAGGTCACAGCGGACAATAACCTCATCGGCGAAATGGCGGCGGATTATTTCCAGCGGCGCGGCTTTATCCACAGTGCTTTCTACCATCGGATACCTGGCCGCAACCCGGAACAGCGGAAGGCGGCTTTCCAACGGGCGGCGGCGAGGCATGGCCTGAATTGTTACGCGATCGATGCCGCTGCAGCGCGGAGGGATGCACGCCCTATGCCGCAGCGTGGGACAGGCGGGCCGTTACGGTCACGGCAGGGGCGAAAGATTGAATTTTCTTCCTTCGAATATTTGCGGAAAAGGCTGGTCGAATTACCCAAGCCCCTGGCGGTTTTCGCCAACTTTGATGATGAGGCTGTGGAAGTTATTACCGCGGCGCAGGCCGAGGGGTTGCGCGTGCCGGAGGAAGTGGCCGTGCTGGGCGTGGGCAATGATGAATTACGCTGCGAATTCGCCCCCGTGCGGCTTTCCAGCATTGATGATAACTTGGCCGGCACCGGTTACACCGCCGCGAAGTTGCTCGACCTGCTCATGCGGAAAAAACGGCCAGCCAACCGCTGCATCTATATTCCGCCGGTCGGCGTGATCACGCGGGAAAGCACGGATATCATGACCCTTCCGCATCCCCATGTGCAGGCCGCCCTGGCCGCGATTCAGGCGCGTTTTCGCGAATCCATCAACGCGCCCGAGCTGGTGAAGACCATTCCTTTGTCTTATCGCCGCTTGCATGACGCTTTTAAGAAACTGGTCGGCCACAGCATCACGGACGAAGTCAACCGACTGCGTCTGGAACACGCCATGCGGCTGCTGGTCGACACGGACGACAAACTGTTAGCCATCGCCCACGCCAGCGGTTTTTCCGACGACGTGGTGATGAGCAAACTTTTTCGGCGAGAAAAGGGGATGCCGCCCGGCGCCTTTCGCCATCTGGCGCGTGAGCGCCGGCCATTTTGAATCGGGAAATCGCGACCGATAGCGCGGGCATCTTGCCCACCGAGGCAGGCGGGATCCCGATGCCCAGCGGGACGGTACAGCGGTTTTCATCCCCCTCTGGGTGCGGCGAAGCCCCATGTTTAGTTTTCCTGGAAATGGTGATCATGAGGCGAGCCCGCCCCGTCGCGCGAGGCGGCTAAGCGCGGCGAAACCTGTCTTGGAAATAGCGAGTCGGGGCCCCATTTTCAGAACAGCTGAACATGGGGCGCCACCGCGCGCGGAGAGGATGAAAATGGCAACCACTGATGAC
>JAJYFE010000017.1 GCA_021785435.1 Planctomycetota bacterium | reverse complement strand
ACGATTGACCTCAACGGTGGTTCGGTGACCACGACGACCGGGCAGACCTACACCGGCGCCGTGACGCTGGGGGCGGACACCACACTGGACGACAGCGGCTCCAGCGCCATCACCTTCCACAGCACCGTCGACGGGGCGCAGGGTCTGACCATCGGCACGGGCGGCGTGACGACGTTTGAAGCCGCGGTGGGCAACAGCACGGCCTTGGCCAGCCTGACCGTCACCGGCGGCAACATCATTGCCGATGCCAACATCACGACCACGGGTGACATCACACTGACGCCGAACGAAGCTGTGGCCCCCGGTACCCTGGGACCCGCCGACTGGCGGCCGGATGGCACAATCATCTTCAACGGCGATCTCACCTCGACCGGTGGCAGCATCACCCTCGGCAACGGAACCCGCGGGCCGGGCATCCCCAGCGTCGCCACCATCATTGGAAACTGGAATCCGGCCACTTCAGCTCCGGCGGTAAATCCGATTTCAACCACGTTGACCATATCAGCCGCGGGCGGCGACGTGACCATAAACCAGAACGAGAGAATGGCCGTACTCGGCAGCCTTACCATCAACGCAGGGCCTAAGGCCACCCTTTCCGACATCAGCGCTGAAGGGGACCTCACCGTCCACGCCGGCGGCATCACCCCGCTGACACGCTCCAGCGGAGAATTGCTGACGAACCGTAATACGTTGGCCCCGGACGTGGCGCCGGTGAGTTTCGTTGCGGGAAGCATTCGTTTCAACGGATCGCTTGCCAACAAGCCGCCAGCCTCCGCCTTCGCGACACCGTACGGCCTGGCCTACTTCAATGGCCAGGCCGCCGGGGTGCAGGCCTTCAACGCCAGTGGCGCCACGTTCGGGCCGGCTTTATTTACCGACAACATCGTCTTGCCCGTGGTGGTTTTGTCCCTGCAGGCGCAGGGGCCGGTTGGCAACTTGGCCAATGTCCTGGCGACGGCCCTGCCTACTCCGGGCCAGTTGCCGACGCCCCCCCTCGCGCTTTCCAGCACGGGCCTGCAGGTGATGCGCCAAGCCGGTATCGCGGTGCGCCAGCTCCGCAATCGTGAATTGATCAACGCTCTCGGCTGGCAACAGTTCATCGACGACCTGCACCTGCCGTGGGTCGCGCTGACCCGCCTGCCGGCGGGCGAGGCGCGGCAGGTAGTGGATCAGTACGTCAAGCTGTTCCTCCAGCCCGTCATCGACCAGAAGACCGGCCAACAGAAACTCCATAAAAACGGTCAGCCGATGTGGCGCAATCGCTCCGCGCAACTGCGGAAAATCTTTAACGCCGCCTACCGGCGCTACCGCAAAGTCGTGCCGCGGAACTTGCGCTCGCCGCGCGGTTTCCGCGAGTACCTGCTCTCGATTCCCGGCGAGCAGGCCGCGGCGCGGCAGATGCGGCAGCTCCAGACCTTGCTGCGGGATATTCTTTCCCTGGGTTTAACGCCGGGCGAATTCATGCCGTCCGTGGATACGCTGATGTACCAGGTCCACTTCGGCCCCTACGGCCGCACCGAGCTGCGCGAATTTATCCTCAATCATCAGCTCCGCGCCGCCGCCGGCGCGATGTGGGGCGAATCGACGGCCCAGGTGAATCACGCCGTCCACGGCACCGGATAGCCGACACCCGTGGCCACGGATGACACGGCGCGCCCCGCCCGTGGCGGGCCGCAACTAAAGAGGATCCAGAGATTTCACAGCGCGGCGAAGCCGCAACCAAACAGATAGCCCCCGGTCCGCACGGAGCCGGAATAGTTTAGTCGCCCACGGCGACCTTCGGCGGATCGAAGAGTCGCCTTTGGAGACCTTGGCCGGGGGTAATGCTCCGCCGAACATCGGGATCTTTGTGCCGAACAAGAATCTTCGCACGGTGCGAAGATTGTAATGGATTGTGGCCCAGATTACACGGGTTTTTGACAGTCGCCGTGGCGACTAAACCGCGGCGCGAAAACACGGAGTTGTAAGAAAGGTTGGGAACAGGACTGGCTGCGGCCCGCATCGAGAATCTGTGGACCGTGCGCGAATTTGGTTCTCCTGACCCGCCTGGCTGCGAATCAGTGGTCCCCATGAAATCCGTGGATGGGTCGCGTTGTTGACGCAATATCGGGGGCAAGTATGGATGAGTTGAACCTGGAACGCTTACGGCAAGGCGTCTCGCTCGATGCCCCCGGCGGGGAAGACCTCTCTTACGACGCGAAATTCAGCGAACTCGAGCAGTTGATCGAGGGCCAACCGGAACGACAGGTCGGTGACAGCGTCAAGCCGGCGGAAGAGCCGCCCTGGCCCCAAGTCAGCGCCGCCTGCGAAGAACTGCTGGGCCGAAGCCGCCATCTGCGGTTGCTGCTGTGGCTGGCGTTGGCGCAGCTCGTGCAGCGCGGCTGGGGCGGTTTCCGCGACGGCCTCGACTTGCTGCAGATCCACCTGGACCGGCACTGGGACGAAGTTTACCCGCGCCCGGATCCGGGCGACCAACCCGACTTCACCGAACGCCTGAATATTCTCGCCTCCCTGGCCGCGGTGGGGGGCTACCAGGACCCGCTCCGCTTCCTCGACCGTTTGCAGAAAGCGCCGCTGGCCCAGTCGCCACGCCTGGGTAAAGTGGCCTGGCGCGATCTGCTGCTGGCGAAGGGTCGGCTTCAACCGGCCGAAGGCCAGGTCGCTCCGGACGCCGCCGCGCTGGATGCCATCTTTCAGGATTGCGCCATGGAAGACTTGCGGGCCACTGCCGCCGCCGTCGCGGATTGTGCGGCGCAGGTGCAAAGTATCGAAGCCACTCTGGTCCGGCGCGTAGGCGCTGGCCAAACGCCCAATCTGGACCCGCTGAAAGAATTGCTCGCATCCGTGACCGCGGAACTAAATGCCCGCTTGGCCCGGCGCGGCGAAGCGCCCCTCGGTACCGCGGCCAACCGCGACGCGGCCGCCCCAATTCCCGCGTTAGCGGCCGCGACGGATGGCGCGCCGGCCCCGGCCGGTGCGGATGTCGCCGGCCCGGTGCGCTCCCGCGAAGCCGCTCTGGCCCTGCTTCGCAAAGCCGCGGAATATTTCGAACGCTATGAACCCTCCAGCCCGGCGCCGTTGCTCATTCGCCGGGTCTGCCGCCTTACCGGCCTGTCCTTCACCGAAATTATTTCCGACTTAGCCCCGGAGGCGCTCAAGCAGATCGAACTCATCGGCGGCGAACGGCTCGCGAAGGCGGACCGTGAATCGCCCGCCTCCAGCTGACCCCCGACCGCGCTATAACCCCCAAGTCCGCGGCCGAAGACGAAATACCCCGTGTGGCAGGTACGGTCTCCGTGCCGTGGCGCCGCCAGGTTCTTAGTGGCGGCCCCCGCCTCTCCTCCCGACCGCGCCCTTCCTCACCGCACCATTGCGGCTTCCCAGTCACCTCGCCACGTTCTCGTGACCCTCCTTGACCTGAAATCCTCGAATATCAAATCTCAAATAGTCACGTTCGCGATTCCCGCACCCGCTGCCGCGCCACCCTGCGAAGTCCCCTTGCGGACATCCCAAGGCGGTGGTATACTATCACCGTTCAATTACACCCTGCGCGGCCGTTCGTGGCGCGGGGTTGGGTTGTTGCTATCGGTTGTTCAGTAAACGGTCGTTCACTGGGAGGATCGTCCATGGCCAAGGCTAGTTCCCAAAAGTTCATCGCCCGTAATCGGGCGCCGCGCGTGCAAATCGAATACGATCTGGAGCTGTACGGCTCCGAAAAGAAAATCAACCTGCCGTTTATCATGGGTGTAATGGCGGACCTTGCCGGTAATTCCGCAGAGGCGCCGGCTGGTGTCGCCGACCGCAAATTCCTCGATCTCGACGTCGATAATTTCGATAGCCGTCTGAAGGCGATGAAGCCGCGGGTGGCGTTCCAAGTGCCCAACCAACTCACCGGCGAAGGTAACCTCGCGGTGGAACTGACGTTTGAAAGCATGGATGATTTTTCGCCCGCCGCGGTGGCCCGTAAGGTCGAGCCGCTGCGGCAACTGCTTGAGGCGCGAACCCAGTTGTCGAATCTGCTGACCTACATGGACGGCAAGTCGAAGGCGGAAGACCTGGTGGCGAAAGTGCTCGAGGACCCCGCGCTGCGGCAAGCCCTGGCCGCGGCGCCCAAGCCGAAGGATACTCCCGCCGCGCCCGCTAACGCCGGCTCGAACCAATAAGGAGACCCAACTATGGCCCACGTGCAATCAGCGCAGGCGCCCGTGGCCGCACCGGCCGCCGCTGAAGTCAGCGAATTTGAAGCCCTGCTGAAGAAGGAATTCGGGAAGAAAACGGAGGCCGTCGAGAAGGAAATCCAGAGCGCCGTGCGCACCTTGGCCCAGCAGGCCTTGGAGAGCACCGCCCTGATTTCCGGCGACGTCGTCCGGTCGATCGAGGCCATCATCGCCGCGCTCGACGCCAAGCTCACCGCGCAGCTCAACGCCGTGCTGCATCACGAGGCGTTTCAGACGCTCGAGGGAACCTGGCGGGGCCTGCACTATCTTGTGACGAACACCGAAACGGACGAGCTGCTCAAAATCCGCGTGCTGAACATATCGAAAACAGACTTAGGCAAGACCATCAAGAAATACAAGGGCACCGCGTGGGATCAAAGCCCCTTGTTCAAGAAAATTTATGAAGAGGAATTCGGCACGCCGGGCGGACAGCCGTACGGGTGCCTGCTGGGCGATTACTTCTTCGATCACTCCCCACCCGATGTGGAAATCCTCCGCGGTATGGCCCAGATCGCCGCGGCGGCGCATACGCCGTTTCTGGCGGGCACAGCGCCCAGCCTGCTCAACATGGATTCCTGGCAGCAGCTTGGTGACGCCCGCGATCTGACCAAGATTTTTCAGACCCCGGATTACGCGCCGTGGCGCTCGCTGCGCAAGTCGGATGATGCACGTTATCTCGGCCTGGTGATGCCGCGCGTACTGGCCCGGTTGCCGTATGGCGCCAACACCAATCCTGTGGAGGAATTCGCCTTCGAGGAAGGCACGCAAGGCGCCGACCACAGTAAGTACTGCTGGTCCAACGCGGTCTATGCCATGGGCGCCAACATCACCCGGGCGTTCAAGCTCTACGGCTGGTGCTCGCGCATCCGCGGCGTCGAAAGCGGCGGCATGGTCGAAGGCCTGCCCTGCCATACGTTTCCCACCGATGACGGCGGCGTTGACATGAAATGCCCCACCGAAATCGCCATCACCGATCGCCGCGAGGCGGAACTCGCTAAAAACGGCATGATTCCACTTTCCCACTGGAAAAATACGGATTACGCGGTGTTCGTCGGCGCCCAATCGCTGCAGGAGTCGGAGCAATATCAGGATGACGACGCCACCGCCAACGCCAAGCTGGCTGCCCGGCTGCCTTATCTGTTTGCGACGTGCCGTTTCGCACATTACCTCAAGTGCATGGTCCGCGACAAGATCGGCTCGTTTAAGGAACGCGGCGACATGCAGCGCTGGCTCAATGACTGGATCATGCAGTACGTCGACGGTTCGCCCAGCACTTCCAGCGAGGAATACAAAGCCTCCCATCCGTTGGCCGCTGCCGAGGTGATAGTCGATGAGGTGGAAGGGAATCCCGGTTACTACAGCGCCAAATTCTTCCTGCGGCCGCACTACCAGCTGGAAGGGCTTACCGTGTCGTTACGCCTGGTAAGCAAATTACCGTCGGTGAAGGGTGGCGGATAACCGAAGGAAAAATGTAACCCGCATCCAAATTTGTTGTTGGTATGTGTGGATAAAATGAATCTCCCGCGGTGGGGGATTCCAAAGGCGGTGGTGCGGTGCCGCCGCCAGGACGCAGGCAGAACAAGGAGTAAGACCATGGCGTTCGATACATTCCTCAAGATCGAAGGTCCCAGCGTGGAAGGCGAAGCGACGGCTTCCGGGATGGAGAAGCAGATCGAAGTGCTCTCCTTCAATTGGGGCGCGGACAGCCCAACCACAGTGGGCAGCGGCTCGACGGGGCTTTCTTCCGGCAAGGTGGCGGTTTCCCCGTTCACCTTCACCAAGAAGCTGGATAAGTCCTCCACGGCCCTTTTCCAGGCTTGCTGTGACGGCCAGCACTTTACCAGCGTCACGCTGACCATGCGGAAGAGCACGGGGACTTCCGGCGGCCAGAAAACCTTCCTCACCTACAAGTTCACCGATTGCCTCGTGCAGTCGGTGCAGTTGACCGGTTCCACCGGCGGCGACGATACCCCCACCGAATCGGTCGCCTTGGCCTTCTCGCGCGTGAATATCGAGTACTTCCAGCAGAAGTCCAAGGACGGCTCCATGACCAAGGCGGGCAACGCCGGCTGGGACCTGACGCAGGTTAAGAAGGTCTGATGACGCCCGAAGAATCTATTCGCGCCGGTCGGGTGAACGAAGCGCTGCGGACGACGCAGGAACAGGTTCGGAAAAACCCGGCGGACGCCAAATGCCGGGTTTTGCTGTTCCAGTTGCTCGCCCTGATCGGCGATTGGGAGCGGGCGGGCGCCCAGTTGCGCGTCGCGGCCGAACTGGACGCTGGCAACCTCTTCCTGGAGCAGGTCTGCCGGCAGGCCTTGTTGGCCGAGGTCCTGCGCGAGGAAATTTTCTCGGGCCGCAAGCTGCCGCTGATCCTCGGCGAACCGCAGGAATGGCTCGGTTGGCTGGTCCAGGCCAATCAACTGACCGCCCAGGGGCATCATGTGGAAGGCCAGGCGTTGCGCCAGCGGGCGTTTGACGCGGCGCCGGCGCAGGCGGGCGCCATTAACGGCGCCCGCTTTGAATGGATCGCCGACGCCGATCAGCGCTTAGGCCCCGTCCTGGAGGTGCTCATCGACGGCAAATATTATTGGGTCCCGTTCAACCACGTCCGTGAAATGACCACCGAACCACCTACGGACTTGCGCGACGTGGTTTGGCTCGGGGCGCAGTTTACCTGGCTCAATGGCGGCCGCGCTTCCGGCCTGATTCCGGCACGCTACCCCGGCTCCGCGGCCGGCGGCGACGACGCGCTCCGCCTGGGCCGCCAAACCCGCTGGTCCCAACTCGGCCCGATCAGCGTCGGCTTGGGCCAGCGCATGTGGGCGACGGACCAGGGCGAATACCCGCTCCTGGAGGTGCGGCGCGTCGTGCTGGACCCGGCGCCCTAAGCCGTTAAACCTGGGGCGCTGCCGCACAAGGAGCTTGACGCATGGAGCCAACCCTTCCTCGCGACCGCCTGCAACCCTGCCTGCTCGATCGCTTAACCGATACCGACCGGGCCCATCCCGGAGAGCGGCGGGAACAACGCGTCTGGTCGCAGCGGCAGCTGCACGCCTTCGTCCTGCGGGATTTGCAATGGCTCTTGAACACCCCCTGTCGCTTCGCACCGGAGGAGCTGAAGGATTTTCCCCTCGCGGCCCGTTCCATCATCAATTATGGTCTGCCCAATCTCACCGGCGCCCACATTTCCGGACTCGCTGCGGACCGACTGGAGCGCCTGCTGGTGACCGCCATCCAGTCGTATGAACCGCGCGTGCTGCGCCGATCGCTGGTGGTGCTGAGCGTCGGCGAAGGGGCCTCGAACCTGCTGCAGTTTGAGATCAAAGGGGAGATCTGGGCCGACCCGGTGCCGGACGTGCTCTATGTCAAGACGGAGCTGGACCTGGAGACGGGCCGGTGCGTGCTGCGGGACCAGCAGTATGGATAGTCGCCTGCTGCACTATTACGAAAAGGAGCTGCTGCACCTGCGCGACCTGGGCCGGGAATTCGCCGCCGCCTATCCCAAGGTCGCCGGCCGCCTCACCTTGGATCAGATCCCCTGTTCCGATCCGTACGTGGAGCACCTGCTGGAGGCGTTTGCCTTTCTCACGGCGCGCATCCATCTGAAGCTGGACGCCCATTTCCCGCGCTTCACGCAAAGCCTGCTGGAAACCGTCTATCCCGATTACCTTTCCCCGACGCCTTCCCTGGCCATCGTTCAATTCTCCCCCAAGCCGGAAGAGCGTTCGCTGGCCGAGAAGGGCTTCCGCATTCCGCGCGGCACGCCGCTGCGCAGCCGCGTGGCCGAGGGCGATCAAACCTCGTGCGAATATCGCACCGCCCACGATCTGACCATCTGGCCGCTCTCCGTGGCCGACGCGAAATACCACGTTCGCGATCTGGACGTACTGGAGCTGCCCTCCGTCAGCGGCGTCAAGGCTGCCCTGCGCCTGCGCCTGGCCTGCCTGCCGGGCCTGGTCTGGGACGAGCTGGGGGTGGATCGACTCACCTTCTTTCTCGCTGGAACGCCGGATATACAGATCCGTTTATATGAACAGATTTTAGCGCAGACCAGCGCGGTGCTGGTGCAGGGCGTGGGCCGGCCGCTCCCCTGGCGGCAACGCCTGGACCCGGACCGGCTGCGCCGCGTGGGGTTCGACGACGAACACGCCCTGTGGCCCGTCGGGCCGCGTGGTTTTTCCGGCTATCGCCTGCTCCGCGAATATTTCGCGTTTCCGCAGCGCTTCCTGTTTTTCGAGGTTACCGGCCTGCAGGCCGCGGTGCGCCGCTGCCGCGCTGCGCAGTTGGATCTGGTCTTCCTCCTGACCCGCGCCGAGCCGGCCCTCGAAACCACCGTCGCCTCGGCCAACTTCCAGCTCCATTGCACCCCGGCCATCAATCTGTTCCCTAAATCCTGCGACCGTATCGCTCTCTCGGAGCGCGAGTTCGAGTTTCACGTGATCCCCGACCGAACCCGTGCGCTGGATTTTGAGCTGTTCCAGGTCACCGCAGTCACCGGTTATGGCGCCCGCGCCGACGATCAACAGCCCTTCCGGCCCTTTTACAGCGTCCGCGGCGGCGAGCCGGGGCAGGCCTATTTCACCGTGCACCGGCGGCCGCGCGTGCTTTCCGAGCGCGAGCGCCGCTTCGGTGGACGGTCGCAATACGCCGGCAGCGAGGCGTTTATCTCGCTGGTGGACGGCCGCTGCGCTCCGTATCGCCCGGACCTGCGCCAGTTGGGCGTCCAGGCGCTGTGCACGAACCGCGATTTGCCGTTATTCATGCCGGTGGGCAAAGGCCCCACCGACTTCACTCTGGAAACCGGTGCGGCGGTGCAGGCGGTGAAATGCGTCGTGGGCGGCGCGCCCACGCCCCCGAAGCCCGCCTGCGCCGAAGGTGAAACGGCATGGCGGCTCATCAGTCACCTGTCGCTGAACTATCTGTCTTTGCTGGATTCCGACGCCGCCCAAGGCGCTGCGGCGCTCCAAGCCCTGCTCGAGTTGTATGGCGACGCGGCGGATCCGGCGTTTCAGAAGCAGTTGCAGGGCATCCAGTCGGTGTCCGCCCAGCCGGTGGTCCGCCGCATGGTCGGCGGCGGTCCCATCACCTTCGTGCGCGGCCTGCAAATCACGCTCCAGCTCCACGACCAGGCCTTCGAAGGCACCGGGGCGTTTCTGCTCGGCAGCGTGCTGGATCAGTTTTTCGCTCGTTATGTATCCATGAATTCGTTCACCGAAACCGTGGTCACAACGCTGGAACGTGGAAGGATTGCCCAATGGACGCCCCGGCCGGGCCAACGCCATATTCTTTGATCCTGCAGGAGTTGCGGCACCACGCCGTGCGCTGGGACTTTTTCCAGGCCGTTCGGCGCATCGAGTGCGCCCGGCGCGACCTGCCGCGCATTGGCGCTTCCTCCCGGGCCGCGGAGGACCCGGTGCGTTTCGCCGAGGAGCCGTCGCTCGCCTTCGCGGGCAGCACCTTGGCGGCGCTGGAGGAATCGCCGTCTCCTCCCCGGCCCCTGTCCCTTTCCACGCATAGCGGGACATCCGGCCTCGCTGCGGCGGAGAAATCACCCGTGGCCCCGCCGCGGCTATGCGTGCGTTTCTTTGGCGTCTTCGGGCCCAACGGCCCGCTGCCGCTGCACTTGACCGAATACGCCCACCAGCAGCGCTTGCACCATAACGATCCCACCTTCGCCCATTTCGCCGATCTGTTCCATCACCGCCTGCTGTCCTTTTTCTATCGCGCCTGGGCCAGCCAGGAACAAACCGTCAGTTTCGACCGCAGCTCCGACGACGGCCCGGGCGAGCTGGAGCAGGACGCCTTTGCCGTATATGTCGCCAGTTTCATCGGCTTGGGCGGCCCGGAATTTCTGCGCCGCGACAGCGTCGCCGACGTGGCCAAACTTTATTATTCCGGCCGCTTGGCCGGGGGCACGCGTCCGCCGGAGGGACTCCAGGCGATTCTGGCGGATTACTTGGGCCTTCCCACGCGCCTCGAGGAATTCACGGGTCAATGGCTGCGCATTCCAGAGCCGTTGCTCTGTCGCCTCGGGCAGTCCCTGGACTCGGGCCGCCTGGGGCGAAATCTCATCGCCGGCCGCCGCCTCTGGGATCGGCAGAGTAAGTTCACCATCCACTTGGGCCCGATGGACTTCGCCGCGTACGAGCGCCTGCTGCCCGGCGCCGTCGATTACCGCCGCGTAGCCGATTGGGTCCGTCTATACGTGGGCGATGAACTGGCTTGGAGCCTGCGCCTGATCCTCCACGCCGTGGAAGTGCCGCGGATCGAACTGGGCCGCGCGGGGCGGATGGGCTACACCACGTGGCTGCGCAGCGGGCCTTCACACGCCGATGTGGATAATGTGTTGACCGGGCGGGCGGCGGCGTAAACGCTTTTTTCACGCAAGGAGACTCCGCATGGCGGACCTCAGTCGAACGGTGCTTTTCGGAAAACTCAATCGGCTGGCCTATAAATCCATCGAAAGCGCCACCGTCTTTTGCAAAATGCGTGGCAATCCGTACGTGGAGCTGGTGCACTGGCTCAATCAGATTCTGCAGCTGCCGGACAGCGACGCACACCGCATCATCCGCCGTTTCGAGGTGGACCCGGCCCGGCTGGCCGCGGAAATGACCGCGTCCCTGGATCGTCTGCCTCGCGGCTCGACGTCCATCACCGATCTGTCCAGCCACATTGACGAGGCTGTTGAGCGGGCCTGGGTGTACGGCTCGCTGCTCTACGGCGACGTGCAGATTCGGACCGGGCACTTACTGGTCGGCCTGACCGCCACCCCGTCCTTGCACCGGCATCTGCTGGCTACGGCGCGGCAATTCGAAAAGATCAAAGCTGAACAGCTCTCCGACGAGTTCGCCACAATCACCGCCGGTTCGCCCGAGGAAGCGCTCGCCCCCGCTGCCGCCCAGGGTGCCGGCGCGCCTGGTGAAGCCAGCGGCGCCCTGGCGCCCGCGGCATTGGGCAAGCAGGAGGCGCTCCAGAAGTTTTCCCTCGATCTGACCGTCCGGGCGCGGGCCGGCCAACTTGACCCGATTGTGGGCCGGGAGTCGGAAATCCGTCAAGTGATCGATATTCTCATGCGGCGGCGGCAGAACAATCCCCTTCTCACGGGCGAGGCCGGCGTGGGTAAAACCGCCGTGGTGGAAGGCTTCGCGCAGCGCATTGCCGCGGGCGCTGTGCCGCCGGCCCTGCGCGACGTTTCCGTGCGCAGCCTCGACGTGGGCCTGCTCCAGGCCGGGGCCAGCATGAAAGGCGAATTCGAACAGCGCTTGCGCTCGGTCCTTGAGGAAGTGCAGGCGGCGCCCAGGCCGGTCATCCTTTTTATCGACGAAGCCCATACGCTGATCGGCGCCGGCGGCGCCGCCGGCACCGGCGACGCGGCCAATTTGCTCAAGCCGGCCCTGGCCCGCGGCGCTGTGCGCACCATCGCCGCTACCACCTGGGCCGAATACAAGAAATATATTGAAAAAGACCCCGCCTTGACCCGCCGCTTCCAGGTCGTCAAGGTCGATGAGCCTTCCGAAGCCAAGGCCCTGGCGATGATGCGCTCTCTGGCGCCGACCCTGGAGGCGCACCATCGCGTGTCCATTCTGGATGAAGCGCTGGAGGCCAGCGTGCGTCTGGCCCACCGCTACATCCCCGCCCGGCAATTGCCCGATAAATCCATTTCGCTGCTCGATACCGCCTGTGCGCGCGTCGCCGTGAGTCAACATGCCGCCCCGGCCCAGGTGCAGGATTCCCGCCGCCGCATCGAAAATCTCCAGGTCGAGCGCGGTATCGTCGACCGCGAAGCGGCTATTGGCCTGGACCATGCGGCGCGCCTGGCGGAACTGCAGGAGCGCCTCACCGCTGAAACCCAGCGCTTGAACCAACTCGAGGCCCGCTGGCAACGCGAACGGGATCTCGTGACGAAAATTGTCGCGCTGCGCCGGCAGTTGACCAACCCGGCCCCGGCCGGCCCAGCGGCACCTTCTTCCGAGGGCCGGGCCGCCGGTGCGCCGTCCGCATTGCGGCAAACGCCTGGCGCGCCGCCGCCGGAAGCGCGGCGCCCGGCTGCGGAAGCCCCCGACACGGTGCCGCCCTCAGCCCCCATGGTCGCGGAGGCTCCGCCGTCTTCCGCCCCCCCAGCGGCGGCCCCGCTGCCCGCCGAGAACGCGGCCCGGCTGGGGGAACTCCGCCAACTGCAAACCGAACTGGCCGCCGCGCAAGGTGAATCCCCCCTCATCTTCCCCTGCGTGGATCAGGCCGCCATCGCTTCCGTGGTCGCGGACTGGACGGGCATTCCCGTCGGACGCATGGTGAAAAATGAAATCGAGCAGGTGCTTAAACTGGCGGATCTGCTGGAGCGCCGTGTGATCGGCCAACGCCACGCCTTGGACACCATTGCCCGCCGCGTGCAAACCTCCCGCGCCCGGCTGGATAATCCCAACCGCCCCATCGGGGTGTTCATGCTCTGCGGTCCCAGCGGCGTCGGCAAAACCGAAACCGCCCTGGCCCTGGCCGAAACCTTGTACGGTGGTGAACATAATCTTATCACCATCAACATGAGTGAGTTTCAGGAAGCCCATACCGTCAGCACCCTGAAAGGCTCCCCGCCCGGTTACGTCGGTTACGGTGAGGGCGGTGTGCTGACCGAGGCCGTCCGCCGCCGTCCCTATTCCGTCGTGCTGCTTGACGAGGTGGAAAAGGCCCACCGCGACGTGCACGAAATTTTCTTCCAGGTGTTCGACCAGGGTTGGATGGAGGACGCCGAGGGCCGGCTGATTGATTTCAAGAACACCATCATCATCCTGACCACCAATGCTGGGCAGGACCTGATCGTCAGCCTGTGCCAGGACCCGGCCCTGCTGCCGGACGCGGCCGGCCTGGAAAAGGCGCTGCGGGCGCCGCTGGTGAAGACGTTCCCCGACGCCCTGCTGAATCGGCTGCTGGTCGTGCCCTACTATCCGATCACCCCCGCCATGCTGCGCCGCATTATCACGCTCCAGCTGAAGCGGCTCAAGGACCGCATTGCGGAAAATCACAAGGTGCCCTTCACCTGCGACGATAGTGTGCCGGAGCTGATCGCCCGGCGCTGCACTGAACTGGAGCGCGGCGCGCGCATGGTCGACGCGCTGATCACCAACACCATGTTGCCGGAAATCAGCCGTGAATTCCTGAACCGTCTGGCCGCCGGCGGTGCGATCCAGCGAGTTCACGTGACCGTGAAAGATGGACACTTTGTGTTTGCCTTCGATGGGGCTGCCGGGGCCCCAGCTTGATTCAGGCGTTATCGTTTAAGGTAAGGCCCGGCGGATGCATGCGGATGTGGACTTCATGCCCGCGCTGAACTTGGCGTATCGCAATAACAGGAGAGACAAAATGTTTGATGATTGTAGAAATTGGTGTGGAACCTTCCACTTTGGTTTGGAGCAACTAAAGGTGAAGCTTCGGGACAAATGCGGATTCCAACCCCGGTGTTTCGTGAAGGACATTCCCTTCCATCCCGGTTGTGCTGCCTCCCTAGTCAGGCCCCTCCATCTCTCCCAACATCCTGAGCTCCGCTTTGCCTTGTCTGGAATCATGCCCCCCTATCCCCCCGATCCGCCGAAGCAATTGCATCTGGTATTGTACCCGGCCGAGAGGTGGCCTTGGCCTGACCACGCTCTCCTGGCGGCGGCGCAGACCGCCACGGAAAGAATGGGACAGGCGCTAGGCAGGCCATTGCCTGAACACGCCTTCCGGGTGGCGGTCCACTGTGAGCCGGACGAGAGTTTGGATCGTAGGGGCCATATCACCAGCGCTTCCCACCACTGCCGCAATTATAAAGACCGGGAACTGCCCAAGGGTATTAAACAGAATGAAGAGCATTGCCAAAAGGGATGGTATGCGGACTACTTTGTTGGCACTACGTTGTTTCTCCTTCTGGTCCGCAGATCCGGCTTGCGTTTTGAGAGCAGGCCCGGCTTCTGAAGGCGGCGGGGTTACCGATGCCTACGAGTGCCAGGATGGATAACAGCATTCAAATGGCGGCGATGTATCCGTTGGGGGGATTTCTCCCGTCGCTGCGTGGTACCCTTTGCCTGCAACACGTGCCCAGCCCATCCGAGAGGCTGGACCATCCCGCTCCGGCCACGGTCGAGTGCGGTGGCGCGGCCTTATTTAACCTGGCCATGCGGTTCGTGCTGCAGGCGGAGGGCAGATATGGGAACGATCCTCATGATTCCGGTGGCGCAACCAAATATGGCATCACGCAAGGGGTTTATTCCAGCTATCGCAAGTCTGAGCCAGAGAAGAAGGTCAAGGGTATTTCGCTCACGGAGGCCCTTGAGATCTATCGTCGGCAATATTGGCGGCTAGCCCACTGCGCCGACTTACCGGCCAGGCTGGCGGTGGTGCAAATGGACACGGCGGTCAATATGGGCGTTGGGACTGCCCGAGACATGCTTGACAGAGCCATGCCGATGTGCACCAGCGGAACGGTGCAGCTCGCCACCTGGGAAGAGAGTTTGGTTGTGTCGAAATATTTGACCCTGCGGCGCCAGCGCTATCACCTCATATGCCACAAGTATCCGGGAAAGAAGATATATTTGCGGGGTTGGCTCAACCGGATTGATAACTTGGAGCAATACCTCGGAAAGATCAGGCTTAACTGCGCCCCAACCGCCGTTCCGTAACAGGGTGGCGAAGCGCTGCGCTGGGCCGTCGGAGCTGGCCGCCGCGCGGTTGGCCATTCGGGAGGAGGCCTTCGGCGCTTGGGCGGCCCTGGAGCAAGGCTCTCCGGAGATGCGCCCCACATGGGTGCGCTGACTGGATCGCCAATATCACAAGATGTTGGCGCAGGTCTACGCCGCGGTACGGAAGGCCTGGAACTTGAAGGCATCACACTCCATGACAGGTATTGTTACGACACCATGTGTGTCACAATGGAAATCGCAATTACCTTTTTCATCGATCATATGGAACAGGAGGTTCAGCCATGACCTGATCATAGTCGGCCCTGCTTTTAGTCCGTAGTTCCCCATCCTGGAAAATAAGAAACCCCTTTATTGACACGGGTTTTTTTCATTTTTGATGGTCACCGTACCGGGCACAGCCCCAGGAGATACAAGACCCGCTGCTGAAGCGGCGAGGCCTTGGCCAGGACGGTGAAGATTGGCTCCCCGGCCAGCACTGCTGGCGCGGCGTTTCGGCGGCCGGCTTTCCGACCGCGCCTCTTCCGGCCGGTTTCAGAGTGGGCCGGCGTAGACGGAGCTTGGCCTGCGGCATTGGGGCCGGTCCATCGGGCGAATCGATCAACCGCATCACGCAGGTATTCTCGGTGCGTATGCCGAGGTCTTCCCGCCGGGAGCCGAAGCTTTGCATCCGCCATCCCGTGGCACTCAGGAGCGTGTTCTTTTTGGCCAAAACCCAGGCCGAGAGGGCCGGCGGTATCGGGTCGCGCATGCCACGAGCGTGTTTCCGTTCCTCCTCGGCGAACAGCAGTTTTTGCCCGCGCTCCCGCCGATGCCATTGCACGTAGCAGGCTGGCCGGCACAACAGCACATGAGCCTTGATGTGTTCGGCCTTGCGCAACCAGATGGGCCGTACTTTCAGATCTTCAACGGATGTCCGAACGGCATTTTGGGGCTTGTACCGCGCTCCGTTGAAAATCGAGGGTGGGCAGCTTCCTGCAGCCGGGCAAGGTTCGTGCCGGTGCTACGGCCCTGATCCGGCTGATGATTCCACACTGAAGGCCGAAATTCTCTCGGAGTTTGTGCACCGGATCCAAGACCGTGGTGGGCTTCCGCCAAGAATTGTGCCGCGGCATTTGGCCGTAGCGTCGGCGCGCCGTACAATAAGGGTTTAACTCGCGGGAGGCGCTTCAACGAAGGGGAAGGCTATGGTTATTGATAATCTCGCCAGCGCTGAGGAAACCACATTCGCGGGGCGCATCGTCGGTTCCATGGGCGACACGATCCTGAACCGGAATTTTTTCGGGTTCTGGGCGACCGATTCCTGGCATCCGAGCGTCAATTTATATGAAACACGTACCGCATTTTTGGTGTGTGCCGATCTGGCTGGCATGGATAAGGACAATATCCACGTGCATCTGGATAAGAACCAGCTCATCATACGGGGCAAGCGTGAATGCCCCATGCCGAGCGGTCGCGACCGCACTATGGCCGTGCATCTGCTGGAAATCGATCACGGGGCCTTCGGCCGCGCGGTGGAGGTGCCGGAAAATGTGGACGAAGAAGCTATTTCCGCTCGCTATGAGGCGGGCCTGTTATGGGTGACGCTGCCGAAAAAGGCGCCTTAAACATGCCGGATAATACGGAAAATACCAATCCCCCGCGGGAGAAGAAGCCCGCGGCGTCAACCGCCGGCGGCCCGATGCCGCCCCGTACCGCCAACACGACTGGTCCCCTGGTGCACCAAGTGCGCATTCCGGAGGTCCTCGCCATTCTGCCGGTGCGCGACGCTGTGGCTTTTCCCGGCGCCGTGATCCCTTTGAGTATTGGCCGGGATAAAAGCCGCCGGCTGCTTGACGATGTGATGCCTGGCGACAAAATCATCGGTGTGGTCACGCAGAAGAACCAAGCCGTTGAAAATCCCCAGGCCGGAGATCTGTATCCGGTGGGCACCGTGGTCATCGTGCTGAAAATGCTGCGCCAACCCGATGGACAGCAGAGCATCGTGGTGCATGGCCTGGTGCGATTCCGGATCATTAAGTTCCTCACCCAGGAACCCTATCTGAAGGCCCGCATCGAACCGATCGCCGATGAGGGGGTGCCGGCCGAGCCGAACCGCGATTTTGATCTGCTCGTGGAAAGCGTGCGCCAAGCGGCCCGACGGATGATTGAACTGTCCCCGAATATTCCGGATGAAGCGGCCGGCATTCTTAATGAAATCGACTCCCCGGCCACCCTGGCTGATTTTTTGGCCGCGAATCTGCACGAATCGGTCATCGAAAAACAGGCCCTGTTGGAGGAAACCGACGTCGCCAAGCGGCTCACCAAGGTGCGCGAAAAGCTGGCCACGCGCATTGAACTGCTGGCGCTGGAGGAAAAAATACAAACCCAGGTTCGCTCCAGCATCGATAAAACCCAGCGCCATTATTTCCTGCAGGAGCAACTTAAGGCCATTCAGAAGGAACTGGGCCAGGAGGATGCCCCGAGCGAAGAAATCACCGACCTGCGCCAGCGCATCACCCAGGCGGGCGTGCCGCCCGTGGTAAAAAAGGAAACGGATCGCGAACTGCAGCGTTTGGCGGCCGTTCCGCCAGCATCGCCGGAATATGGCGTGATTCGTTCGTTTCTGGAAACCGTCGCCGAATTGCCGTGGAATACCTCCACGCGGGATGATCTGGACATCGCCAAGGCCCGTCGCATCCTGGACCGTGATCATTACGATCTGGACAAAATCAAGAAGCGCATCATCGAGTTTCTGGCCGTGCGCCGCCTGAATCCCGCTGGCCACGGCCCCATTCTTTGCTTCCTTGGTCCGCCCGGCGTGGGCAAAACCTCATTGGGCAAGTCCATCGCCGAGTCCCTGGGCCGCAAGTTTGTACGCATGAGCTTAGGCGGCGTGCGCGACGAAGCGGATATCCGCGGCCATCGCCGCACTTACATCGGAGCCATGCCCGGCCGCATCATCCAGGAGTTACGTAAAGTCGGCTCCAACAATCCGGTGATGATGCTCGATGAAATCGACAAATTGGGCGCGGATTTCCGAGGCGATCCTTCAGCGGCGTTGTTGGAGGTGCTGGATCCCGAACAGAATTTTTCTTTCCAGGATCACTACCTGGGCGTGCCCTTCGATCTGAGCAAAACGATTTTTATCTGCACCGCCAACTACCTCGAACCGGTCCCGCCGGCGCTCAAGGACCGGATGGAGACTATTGAAATTCCCGGTTATACCCAGCAGGATAAACTGCGCATCGCCCGCAAATATTTGTTGCCACGGCAGTTGAAAGAACATGGCGTGACGCGCCGGCAATGCAATCTGCCGACCGCGGCCATCGCAACCATCATTGACCGCTATACGCGCGAAGCCGGGGTGCGCTCCCTGGAACGCGCCATCGGCTCGGTGGTGCGCGGGGTGGCGGCGAAAATCGCCGAGCAACTGCCGCCTCCGCCCGCCCCACCGCCCCTGCCGGTGGCGCCCGCGGCGCCCGCGAAACAACAGAATGGTCGCCCCCCAGCCGCGGAAATACCCGCCGCGGGCCGGACCGAAGCGCCGCTGCGGCCGCCACCGGAAACGCCTGCGGAGGGTTGCTCCCGTGACAACCCGACCGATGCTTCGCCACCGCAACAATCGGATCCAAAGGCCGCCCCGGTGACCCAGGGAAACGGGGCGGCGGGCGCCGCCGCGGATGCGGCGCCGGCCGCGGTGGCCACGGACCAGGAGAAAAAGTCTTCCCCCAGCGCCGGGGAGGTCGCACCATCCGCGCCAAGCCACGCAGGCCCTGTGCCCCCCCACGCTGCGCCGCTGCCGGTTGATCAGCCGGTGTCGCCTCCGGCTGGCGAACTGCTGGACCGGGTGCCGACCGTCACGGTCAAACCCGCGGACCTGCAGCAATACTTGGGACCGCCGGTGTTTGAAAGTGAAGTCGCGCTGCGCACGGCCACCGCCGGCGTGGTGACCGGATTGGCGTATACGCCTTTCGGCGGCGATATTTTGTTTGTGGAAGCCACCCAGATGCCTGGCAAAGGGCGTCTGCGTCTGACCGGCCAGATCGGGGCGGTCATGCGCGAGTCCGCGATGGCGGCTTACTCGCTGCTGAAAAACAACGCCGCCCGCCTGGGCCTGGATTCGCGCAAATTCCAGCAGCTGGACGTGCATGTACACGTTCCCGCCGGCGCGGTCCCTAAAGATGGCCCCTCCGCCGGCGTGGCCATGTACACCGCTCTGGCGTCGCTGTTCCTGAATGAACCGGTCCGCCCGGATCTGGCGATGACCGGCGAAATCACACTCCGCGGCCTGGTCCTGCCGATCGGCGGCGTGAAGGAAAAAGTGATCGCCGCCCAGCACGCCGGCATCAAAACGGTGTTGTTGCCGCGGCGCAATGAAAAAAATCTCCAGGAAGTCCGAAACCTGGTCAAGCAAGACCTGCGTTTCGTTTTCGCCAGCACCGTCGAGGAGGTGCTGCGCTGCGCCTTGGCCGGAAACAGCTCCATGAACGGGCGTGCCGGCTCCAAACCGACGCCGCGGCGGATCCGGCCGGCCGCAACCCCAAAGCGAGGGCGAACCACGTAGCAAGGGTACGGCCGCGAAGTAAAAAGGAAAAAATATACGGTGGCTGGGGGACGCGGGCCGCACCAGCGCGCCGAGAATCTCCTGCCAGGCCCGCCGTTCTTTCCGCCCCGCCAAGTGATTCAACCGCAGGTCCGGCACGCTCTTCAGTGGTGCCAGCCACGCGGCTTCGTCCAGAGATGCAGATAAGATTTCGTCCGCTGGCGCCATGCCCGCCAGTAAAGCACAAGTGGGGCGATTGCGCAGATTACGCGTTAGAAGATCAACCCTCAAAAACATCCGCGGTCCCTCCCGTCGCACGCCCTGATCCGCGGATAGAATCGCATGGAAAATCATTGATGCGAGGCGGTAGGATTTTCCACCTCGCCTGACCAACACTGCCCCCACACGAAACCCGCGGCCTGCCGAGCGGCGTACTGTTGGCGTGGGTCAAGAAAATGCGGAAACCTCTTCCCAAGGGTTCAACTTGCATTGGTATCAGCACGACAGCGCAAGGTTGCTCCCAGCGCAGGCCACAGGCTGGAGAATGGGCGACCACTTTTGGGTCGTTGGGGACGCTCCCGGCATCTCGAAAACGGCAGTTTGCTGCGACCTTGCGCTGTTGGGTTAGGCTCAGGAATGCGTTGGGCCCGCGGTCGGCGGGCGCGGGTACTTGTGCTGAAATATCAGCGGGGTGAGCGAAAAGGTTTTGAAGGTCCGGTCGGTGTTAAACCTGGCGTGGAACATTAACAATTGAGCCGCCGCCAGCAAGGCGTTCGTGGCGGCCGGAGTGGGCGCCAGTCGGCCTGGCGTATGCTGCGGGGGGTGTTCTTGCGGCTCCGGCAGCGCCGCGGGCGCCGGCAGTCGCTGCAGCGCGGCTAAGATTCCGCCGTCGACCCGCAGAGATACCGGCGGAGCGCGGTGCTCCCTGGCGCGGACCACCGGCGCGACGCACCGGGTGCACCACACGCCCCCCGTGATCGGGATAAAACGCATCACGATGCCCGGTTGCGGGGCGGCGCCGCACCCCAGACAGCCGCTTAAATGCGGTTGATACCCGCTGGCCGCCAACGCCGCCTTCAGATAGGCCACGATCGTCCGCGGCCCATCCGGTCCGCCAAGGCGCTGCAAGGTGGCGGCACATTGGACGTACCAATCCGGATGTGGATCACCCGGCGAAAGCAGCGCCAGGGTAAATTCGCAGATCAGTTGACCCGCATAAAAGGCGTGCAGATCGGCACGGAGCCGCGGATAATGGTCCAGGGGATTCCAGGCTGTCAGCGTACCCAGTTCCGCCCCCCGCCGTGGCGGTAAAAAAACAGCCTGCCCGCGCGCCAGCAAATCCACCGGCCCATTGGCCGCAGCGCTGTGGCCTTGGCTGATCTTTCGCGAGCCTTTGGCGATCAAGGCCAGCAGTCCATGCCTGCGGGTCCACAGGGTCACCACCTGACTGCTTTCCGCGAAGTCAACGACTCGCAAACAGAACGCCTCATCGGCTTCATAATTGCTCACCCAGCCATTTTATCCGGTTGTCCCCCCGCAGCTAGGCCTATAAAATCAGGCGTAGTCCGCCTACAGTAAACAACATGAAGACATCCGGTATCACCATCATCGTGTTTCTTCGTGCCGCGCGAGGATTTTTGTTCGACAGAAAGATTCCATGGTTCGGCGGAGCGTTACCCCCGGCGGAGGCGGGGGCAAACTACATGGTTGCGACCCGCAGGCGGTGCTGGATCCGTCTGTTCATGGTTATAATCGGTTTTGGCGCCATCTTGGCCGTCCAGTCTATAGCGGTTGGCGCTCTTTCCTTGCTACCCTCTCCATGGGCTTTAAAGTCTCTTTGGCCGGACTTGGCGGCGGTCCAACGAAATCCCAGGGCATTTCCCGCCGGTTATACGCCCGTCTACCGCCGGCGCGACTGGAAGCGTTATGAACATGACTTCGGCGCCGCGGTGACAGCGTCCGGGCACGTCGGTGGCGCGCAAGACCGTCTGGTCCTGGCCCAGCGCCTCCTGGCCCAAGCCACAGCGAAGGCGCGAGGGGGCCTGCGGCGGTTGCTATGTTTGCGCGCGTTTGCCCTAAGTTTCCACTACCGTGCGGGTTCGGCCATCGCCCGGCAGGCACAGGCCTTATACCTGGGCAGCATCACCTTGAGTAATCCCGTCCAAGTGGCCTCCTTATGGAGGATGAGCAACGAACTGGCCTATCCCTACGTGCCGACGCCACCTGCCGACCGCCTGCGTTGTGATAAATTGGCCGAAGCGAGCAACGTGCAATTAGTTTTGGACCTGCTGGCCATCGGTCAAATAAATGCCGCTGAACAGGTGGTCAAGCAGCTGGGCGTGCACGAGACCCGCGGCGTACGGGCTGATGCGCCGCTGATGGCGGCCATGGCCACCGCCAGAGTACTGGTGCGGCAGACGCGAGAAATGCTCGCCTACCTTGCGGCACGTTGCCCGCGAGTGGCGAAGGATCCACGGGCGGCCTTGGATGTGTATCTGTACGCGCGGTTTGTTCTGCCCAGGCCGGGGCTGGGGGCCGCCATGGTGCATTGCTGGCCCCACGGCACCGCGGCGCTGCTGGAGCATTACCTGCGCGCAAGTCCAACTCACCCCGCGGCTGCATTTCGAGCCGCGCGACTGCTGGCTCGAATCGGCAGCGCTCTGCCGCCGGGAATTTTGCACGACCGGGTTCTTTTCGCCGCGTTGCGCCTGTACCGTGGCTTTCTAGCCGACCCCACCACGGCCAGCGAACGAATTCAGCAAACCCTTGCCCGCATTGCGGTGGGTCAGTTAATCGGACAGGGCGCCCGTCCCACCCCGAAGCTGTCGCCATTGGCGGAGTTTCTAACCCCATCCACCCGCCCGGCGCGCGCCGCGGCGCCTTAAAAGGGGGCCAGGGCCGTGCCCATGTTACGTACGCCGACCGCTACCGCGCTGGCCGTGAGATATCTGCTGCGCGGGTGTGCCAATTTTTTCGGGAGGGTTGTAGGGCCGGCTTTGCAGCCTGCGCCGTCCCTCGGCAGGCTGGAAAGCCCCCACCACAAGGCGTATGCCGCGCCCGGAGACGCCGGCCGCCCTCCCGGAAAAAGTGTCACGCCCTGCTGCGCATCGCGGATCATATCGCGGCGGTGTGTAAGTCCGTGACACCATTGGCGGAGTTGGGCCGGTAGATGGCTAAACGTTGCTGGCGGCGGACCACTTGTTTAGGCTCCCGATCGCAGCCGATGCGCCCATGGATTTCACAACCGTGCGGGCCATCCCGCTGCGCGGCGTGAGCTTTTTATACACCAGTCCACAGGATCCGCCGGCCGGGCTGGAAGATCCTTCAAAACTGCTATGGTTGGATTGGCCGTGGTGCCCCGGCGATGCGCGTGTGGACATTCACGGTTACAGCGCGCATGATTCCGCTAAGTTCCAGCGCCCCAACGATGGCATATAACGCCATTTTGGCGGAATTCGCGGAGGCGAGGCACTGGGATTAATTGAACAAAAAGTGGGCCACGTCGCCGTCCTGGAACACATAGGTTTTGCCTTCGGAGCGCATCTTTCCGGCGGCGCGAATAGCGGCTTCGCTGTGGTATTCCAGCAGATCGGAGATGTTGTAAACCTCGGCGCGGATAAAACCTTTTTCAAAATCACTGTGAATTACCCCCGCCGCGCGCGGCGCGACGGTACCCCGCGGAATGGTCCACGCCCGAATTTCCTTCGGGCCGGCGGTAAAAAAGCTTTGCAAGCCCAGCAGGTGATAGGCTTCCCGGGCCACCGTGTCGAGGGCGGGCTCGGCCAAACCTAAATCTTTGAGCATCTCCGGGCGGTCGGCGGGGGCCAACTCCGCCAGTTCCGCCTCCAGTTTCGCGCACACCGGCACCACCGTGGAGCCTTCCGCCGCGGCGCGCCGCCGCACCGCCTGCGCCAACGGTCCCTGCCCCTGCAGATCGGCCTCGTCCACGTTGGCCACGTACAATACTTTTTTGGCGGTCAGCAGACCCAGCCCCCGCACCGAGTCGCGCTCGTGCGGCCTGAGCTTCTCCATCAGGGAACGCACCGGCCGGCCCTTTTGGAGCGCCTCAGCGCAGGATTCCAGCAAGGCCGCCGCCGCTGCCGCATCTTTCTCCCCGGTGCGGGCGAGGCGCCGCTGCTTGTCGAGTGATTTTTCCACGGTCTCCAGGTCCGCCAGCATCAACTCCGTGTCGATCGTGTCCATGTCACGCTGCGGCTCCACCTGTGGCTCCACGTGCACCACGTCCCCGCCGGGAAAACACCGCACGACGTGAATAATGGCGTCCACTTCGCGGATATGCGAAAGAAATTTATTCCCCAGGCCTTCCCCGCCGCTGGCGCCACGCACCAGACCGGCGATATCCACCACCTTCAGCAGCGCTGGCACCCGTTTTTCCGTCGGGATAAATTGATTAATTTGTGCCAGGCGGGCGTCCGGCACGCTGACCACGCCTACATTCGGATCAATGGTGGCGAAAGGATAATTGGCCACCAGCGCGCCGGCATTGGTCAGCGCATTGAACAAGGTGGATTTGCCAACGTTCGGCAGGCCCACAAGCCCAACTTCCATAGGCACTTCCTGAAAACCAGGCCCCGGTTATACCCGCGGGAGGCGGCGCCGCCAAACGCCGGGCAAAGAAGCCCTCACGCCCGGTATGGTCCATGCGATTTGAAATAACCAGCCGGAGCCGGGACAATTGGGCGTGGATAGACCGTCGACTGGCTGCCCCGGAACACCGCCAGCAGAGTCTTGGTTGACCGTCCTTGCGACCCTCGTGCCGAGAGATGTGATCCCCGGAATGCGCTATGGACTATTTTGCCTATCGTCAGGGGCACCTGTATTGCGAAGCGGTGGCCGTTGAGGACATCGTCCGGGAGGCTGGCACGCCTACGTACATCTATAGCCGCGCGACCTTGACGGAGCATTATCGCCGGATCGCCGCGGCCTTCGCGGCCGTGAATCCTCTAATCTGTTATTCGGTAAAATCCTGCGGCAACCTGGCGCTTTTGCGGGTGCTGCGTGAACTGGGCAGCGGGTTTGATGTGGTTTCCGGCGGGGAGTTATTCCGGGTGCTGCAGGCCGGCGGCGAGCCGGGAAAGATCGTATTTGCCGGAGTGGGAAAGACAGATCAGGAAATCAACCAAGCGCTGGCGGCTGACATCGGCTGGTTCAATATTGAAAGTGAAGAGGAGTTCTGGAATCTGGAGCGGCTGGCGGCGGCTCAGGGGCGGACCGTGCGCGGCGCGCTGCGCATCAATCCGGATATTTCCAGCCGGGGTACGCATCGCAAAACGCTCACCGGAAAGAAGGAAACCAAGTTTGGTGTGGATATCGAGCGGGCGGCCGAGTTATTTGAGCAGGCGCGCGGGGCGTCGCACGCCCGCTTAACCGGCCTGCATCTGCATATCGGCTCGCCGATTCTTTCACCCCAGCCCTATGTGGAGGCCATCGGCAAAGCGCTGGCCTTGATCGAGAAGGTCCGCGGCGGGGGCGTCCTGGTGGACACGCTGGATATCGGGGGCGGATTCGCCGCATTTTATGAGGGCCACGAAGCACCGCGCGCCGTTGATTACGCCGCCGCCATCGTGCCGCTGCTGCAGGAGCGGTCGCTCCGTATCATCCTGGAGCCAGGCCGAAGCATTTCCTGCAACGCGGGTATTCTGCTGACCCGCGTGCAGTACACGAAACGGGGCGGCCGCAGAAAATTTGTGATCGTCGATGCCGCCATGAACGATTTGATCCGGCCCACGCTTTACGAAAGCTACCATTTCATCTGGCCGGCTAACCCCGGCCCGGCCCGGGAGCCGGCGAATCGCCTAAGCACGCTGCGCATTTCCGGTGATGAGCAGGTGGACGTGGTAGGCCCGATCTGCGAGAGCGGCGACTATCTGGCTCGCGACCGTTGGCTGCCGGCGGTTAAACGCGGTGACCTGGTGGCCGTGTTTTCCGCAGGCGCCTACGGGTTCACCATGAGCAGCCAATACAACGCCCGCCCCCGCGCCGCGGAGGTTCTGGTCGAGGGCGGCCAATGGCGCGTCATTCGCCGCCGCGAAACGTACCAGGATCTGATCGCCGGGGAAGTTTAAACCGGTGGGCCGGCGCATCCCGCTTAATACCGACTCGTTCTGGTGAGGGCTGCGTATTTTGAACGGATGCGTCTCGGAACGGCGTTGGTCGTACCGTAGGTCAAGGTATCGGAAAGCACCGACTTGGCGTAGCGGCGGATGTTCGCATGGTGATCGGCTTTAAGCCGGGCGTATAGCCTCTGCGTCCCTTGCGCGATACGCTCGGCGTGGGAAATGGCTCCATTATGCAAGGCTGCGTGGATAATAACGCGGGCATTGCGGCGGACGATGGGGCTGCGGTGCCGCTTGAGTTTCACGTATTGTCGCCACACGCCTTGCGCCAACCTCTGAGCGTGCGCCACAGAGCCTAACCGAAATGCGGCGTGCATGATGGTATTGGCATTGCGGCGGACGATTCCGCGGGGATGCCGGCGCAGTCGGTCGTAGACCTTCTGGGCGCCTTGGGCGAGTGCCGCTCCGGCAGCGAAGTCCGCCTTATAGTGAATGACCGTGTTCAGGATAGTCCCGGCGTTATTGCGGACGATCGAACTGCGGTGCCTCGTGAGCCATTGATGCAATTGATGGACGTCGTCGGCAAGCTTTTCGGCTACGGCCAGGTCACTATAGTTCAAGCCCGTGGCCAGGATCGTTCTGGCGCTGGCGCGGACCACTTCATGCTCGTGGTTTTGCAGCCGCTGCAAAACTTCCAGGATCCGGTTCAAGCTGTACTTGCAGAGGTTTACGCCCGGGCGGGCAAATTTGTTCTCCAGGGCGATTTTAGTTTCCTGGCGCAGATGTTCGCGGAGCTGGGAAAGCGTCTTGGCCATGGCCGCGGTCATTTTGCCGTTGTCCCCGAATCCCGCTGGCTGCCGTGCGATGAGCCGCGCGAAATTGGCGGCCAATTGCCGGTATTCTCTGCTGGAGGCCTCGCCAGTGCGCGATGTTTCCGTTAAAATGTCGTAAATTTCGTCAGCGAAGCGCTGCCGCGGCTTTTTCAAGGCCCCTTTGGGCAGGGGATGGACCCGTAAGGACAAATAGTCCGTCAAGTTGGGGGCGGCGGAAGCCGACGCCGGCTGCGGAGATCGGCGGTTGTTCATGTCCTGGTTTGCTTTCACAGAGCGGTCTGCATGACCCTTGGTTGGCGGCATTTCCGGCGCTGCCACCGCGGTCCGGCGAAGCTCCCCTTCAGTCTTGCCCGGAATCAGTATAATTGCCCAGGCCCGTTGTCGCCAGGGACTGATGCAACGGTGGCCCAGGCGGGTATGATGGATCATGCCCAGCGCTCGGGTGGCGGAACTGGCAGACGCGCCGGATTTAGGTTCCGGTTCCGAAAGGAGTGCAGGTTCGAGTCCTGTCCCGAGCAGTGCCGCATTTGCGGTACGCCGTTGCTTAGCGCCGCGGCGTCCAAAAAGCTGATGTTTACAGGGCTTTTCTGATTCCTTCCGCACGCCGCCCAGGCGGCCTGCTGGCTGCGGTAAAAAGCGGCGCGCGGGAAGTGGGCGGGTCCACCGCGCGGTTGTCAAATGCGACGGCCTCCCCGGAACAAATGATATAACTCCGGCCTTGCGCGGCACCAAGATGGAAAGTTTTAGGAAGATTAAAAATGGGAACGATGCTGCCACCCGTTACCTGTGCCAATCTGCTCAAGCCCATTGAAGAAATCGTGGGCTGTGGCCCCCTGCTCTGGCCCGACGGCCAATTCGTCAACGGTTCGCCGGACACACCGGTGCGCGGCGTGCTGGTCACGTGGATGGCCGAGGCAACCGCCTTGGAAAAGGCGGCGGCCAGCGGCTGCAACGTTGTATTGTGCCACGAAGCGCCGTTCTTTGAAGAAAAGCATGAGCTGCCGCCCTATCGCTGGCTGAATGCCGCCAATGACGTCACGGAATTGCCCTGGCATCCGAACCGCCGGCGGCGCGAGTTGATCCAGCGCTATAAATTAACGCTCGTACAGTGTCACTATGGTCTGGATCGCTTTCCCATTTACGACGCGTTTATCCAGGCGCTCGGTTTAACGACCGCGGTGCACGAGCAAGGTTGGGAAAGCATTTACCAGTTGCCGCAAATGCTAAGCGTGGCCCAATTGGCGCGGGCGATCAAACGCCGGTTGGGAATTCAAGGGACGGTTCGCGTCGTGGGGGACCTAAGACGCCGGGTGCGGAAGATTGCTTCGTTATGGGGCGGCCTCGGTCTCTCCGGGAATATCTACTGGGCGCGTCGAGCGATCACGCATGGCGCTGAGGCGGCCATTGCCGGCGAGATGGATGAAGCGTTCATAAAATTCGCGGCCGAGGTTGGCTTACCCGTCATCGAAACCTCGCATCAGCTTTCCGAAGAGATCGGCCTGCAGCGCTACGCCGCCGTGTTGCAAGGGCGTTATCCGAAACTGAAAGTGGCGACGTTTTTTACCGGCCGCCCGTATCGAACGATCTGAAACGGTCACGGTTCTATAGAGAAGGAGAAAGGAATGTCCCCGAATATCGACTGGTTTGTGCACGCTCGCTACGGTATGTTCATTCACTTCGGCGTGTACAGTCTGCTGGAGCGCGGCGAATGGGTGCTCAACCGCGAACAAATTCCCTTGGCCGAGTACCGTCAGTTGGCGGCTCAATTTAACCCCACCCGCTTTGACGCCGAGGCGATCTGCGATCTGGCCGTGCGCGCCGGCATGCGTTATCTGATCCTGACCACCATGCACTGTGACGGCTATCGATTATATCCGAGCCAATTGACGGACTTCTGCAGCCGGCGGGACTTGGTCGGCGAAATCGTCGCCGCGGCGCGCCGCCGCGACTTGCGTGTCGGCCTGTATCACAGCCTCACTACATGGACGGATCGGCCGGACGCGGTGGATGCTTTGGAAGACAAGCAGGCCTATGAACGCTTTATCCACGCCACTTTCGAGCGTATCCGCGAGTTGGTGACCCGTTACAACCCGATCGACGTGCTCTGGTATGACGGCTGGTGGCCGTTTGACGCCGCCGGCTGGCGCTCCGAGCAAATGAACGCCATGGTGCGTGCTATTCAGCCACACATTTTGTTCAACGGCCGCAACGGTTTGCCCGGAGATTTTGCCACGCCGGAGCAGCATCTCACGATGCCGAAACCCTGGAGGCCCTGGGAGGCCAATCTGACGCTGAATAACAATTGGGGTTATCACCGCGGCGATCATGACTGGAAAACCCCCTGGCAAGTGGTGGAAATGCTCGCGACGGTAGCGCAGAAGCGGGGCAATTTAGTACTCAATATCGGTCCGCGCGGCGATGGCTCCGTGCCGGAGGAATCCATGCGTCTCCTGGAGACGGTGGGCGACTGGTTACGCCGCCATAGCGAGTGTATTTTCGATACCGATGCGTTTACGTATGACATGTACGAGCGCGGCGAACATCGTGGGGACTGGAATCACTTCGGCCCCATGACGGTGCGGGGGAATAATCTTTATCTATTGGCGCGGCGCTGGCCCGGGGAAACATTGGCCATAGCTGGCTGGCAGTGTCAGGTGCGTGGTGTCAAACTCTTGTCCCCGCGTCAACCGCTCAGCTTCCGGCAGCAAGATGGTTGCGTGCGGGTCGGCGGCCTGCCCGCGGCGCCGCCCGACCCATTGTGTCCGGTGTTGTGCTTCGAATGCGACCGTCCGCCGGCGCTGTATATGACTGCTGGCATGCGCATCCCGCGGGTGCCGCACCCGCACTATGATCCATGTCCGTCGAACTGTTTAGTATAGAGGGATGGCCTTAAAAGATATTACCGCGTGGAGAATTCAAGATGAAGAAAGCCCTCGGTTGGGTGATGCGGGCGAAACGCGAGGTCGCCACGGTGACTTTTGATTACGACGAAACCATCCTCGGCCCGCGGGACATCGCGGTGCGTACCGACTTTACCGCCGTCAGTCCCGGCACCGAGTGCGCCAATTATTTGGCGTTGGATCCCGATGTGCTCACGCCGGGCAAATGGTGCACTTATCCCTGGACGCCCGGCTACGCCGGTGTCGGCACGGTGATCGGCCTTGGCGCCGCGGTTTCACAATACCAGGTCGGCGATCGCGTGGTGGGCCAGTTGCAACACCGTTCTTATCAGACGGTCAGTGTGGATGGGCGGGTGGTGCCGGCGCATCCGGAGGTAGCCCTGCAACATGCCGCCTACACACGCCTTCTGGGCATCGCCATGACCACCCTGCAGTGGTTGCGCCATGATCCGTTGGGTGTCGCCGGCGTCTGGGGTTTGGGCACCATCGGCAATTTTGTCGCCCAGTTCCTCCATAGCGCCGGCTACCGGGTCATCGGGATCGACCCCGTCAGTGCGCGACGTGATCTGGTGGTCCGTTGCGGCATCCGGGAAATGCTGGACCCCGGCGGCGCCGACTTTGCCGGGCAGATTCAGCAGCGCACCGGCGGCGAAGGCCTCGACGTGGCCGTGGACACCACCGGTCGAGCCGCCACCACGGTGACGATACCAGCCTTGGTACGCTGGCGCGGCCAGATGATCTTGATGACACATTGGCGCAGTCAGCCGCTGATCGATGCCAGTCCCTTAATCCGGGATGTCTTCTGCAAGGGCATTACGCTACAAGGGGCGCACGACAGTTCCCCAGGCGGTGATCCGTGGACCGATGCCGCCGCGTTGTATCGGCGCAAGATGCGGCGGATCCAACACCATCTGGCCGCGGGCCAGTTGCGTGTCGGGCCGATGATCAGCCACGTCGTCTCACCGACGCAGTGTAAAGAAGTATACGAGGGTCTCACCTTGGAGCCGGCGAAATGGTGGGGCGTGGTAGTGGACTGGAGCCAGGCATGAAAACCGAAGCCATTGTCGTAGGCGAAGATTCGGTTTGGAAGGCCTTACGCGAATGCCGCTGGAGCCGGCCACTATCCTCTCCCATGTGCCGGCCAGTTTTTACGAAACTGGGGTGACGCCTGGGCGAACTGAAACGCAACCTCTGGCTTCGCCTGGCCCATAAGACCGGCACCCTGCGCCAGGAAGTCCTGGCCCTGTATCTGGCGATGCGCCATCCCGCGACACCTTGGTACGCCAAGGCGTTGGCCGCGGCAGTGGTGATCTATGCCCTTAGCCCTCTGGACGTCATTCCCGACGTGGTTCCCGTCCTGGGCCTTTTCGATGATTTGGTTCTTCTGCCCTTGGGCGTACTGGCGGTACGGCGCATGATTCCAGCCGCGGTCCTGGCGGAGTGCCGGCGACAAAGCACCCAGGGTGTACGCATCAGCGGCGTTTGGAAATGGACGGGCGGTTTACTGATCGGCAGCTTGTGGCTGGGCTGCCTCGGCGTTGTAATCTGGCTGCTATGGCGCGGCTGGGGTGGTTGAGCGGTCCGCGTTACGCACGGACGCCGCATGGCCAAGGCCCACAGGGCGCCAGCGACTGGCTGGATAACGGAAAGATTCCTCGTGACTTCGCGTTGAAGATCCGTAAAATCTATTTAGGTTGGAATGCCAAATGGATGTGGGTGCGGCGGTAGACCGGCGCCGCCTGCCGCCGCAAAGGGCGGGGCCACGGCGCGGCCTATGCCTTGCTACTTAGGTAACCCCGCCGGGAGGCGGAATGCTGAGGGTCGAATCTTGGAAACCGATCGCCCAATCGCTACGGCGACCGATAAAAAACCGGGCGAAGAGGCGCGCGGGCGACAAGTTAGCGGCGCCGGCGCTCCGTTACTACAAGTGCGTGATCTGCACACCAGCTTTTTCACCGCCGCCGGTGAAATTCCCGCGGTGGATGGCGTTACGCTGACCATTTTCCACGGCCAGACGTTGGCGCTCGTGGGCGAGTCCGGCTGCGGCAAAAGCGTTACCGCCCTGTCGCTGCTGCGGCTGGTGCCGGATCCGCCAGGGCGCATCACGCGCGGCGCCATCTGGTTGGAGGGAACCGACCTGCTGACGCTGCCGGCTTGGGCCATGCGACAAGTCCGTGGCGGGCGCATCGCCATGATTTTTCAGGAACCCATGACCAGTTTGAATCCGGTATTTACCGTTGGCGAGCAGGTACTGGAGGCCATCCATCTCCACCAGAAAGTCTCAACCCGGCAGGGGGTCCAAATGGCCGCCGAAGCGCTGGGCCGGGTGGGCATCGCCGATCCCGCCCGGCGTTTACATGATTATCCGCACCAGATGTCCGGCGGTATGAAACAGCGCGTCATGATCGCCATGGCCTTGGCCTGCCATCCCGCTCTGTTGATTGCCGATGAACCGACCACCGCTTTGGATGTGACAATTCAGGCCCAAATCCTGGAATTGTTGCAGGAACTGCAGACGAGCCAGGGAATGGCGATCATGCTGATTACGCATGACCTGGGCGTGGTGGCGGAAAATGCCGATGTGGTGGCCATCATGTACGCGGGGCAGATCGTGGAGTTCGCGGATGTCTACGAGCTGTTCGCGCATCCGCTGCACCCCTACACGCGGGGACTGCTGGCCTGCGTTCCACGCTTGGGCCAGCGGCGAGAAAAACTGGCGGTGATCCCCGGCGCCGTGCCGGCGCCGCGCGACTGGCCGGTGGGCTGCCGCTTTGAGCCACGCTGCACGGAATGTACCGGACCCGCCCGCGATGGGTGTCAGCGGACGGCGCCCCCGCTGAAAGAAGTTAAGCCGGGCCACTGGGTGGCGTGTTTCCAGACCGACGGTTTCGCCGCCGCCCCATCCAGCGAGCCACTCCTGGCGTTCCGGCGCCGGAAACCATAATCCGGATTTTGCACCGCCGCGGCACACCGGTGGGTATCAGTTTTAGGTTCTGGGAGTTAGCGTTGTTAGCGGGGCGGGAAAAGCGTGCTGGCAGACACCGTGTCGCAGAGTCGCTGCGGCGACCTTTTGCGCGGTGCGCCGATGAACAGAGATTTTACATTTTGGGTTTCGCGAGTTAGCCGTGAAGAAAGGGCGGGATGGCAAGCACCGCGTTTCAACGCGGTGAGGAACCGCGCCGCGGGAAACCCGCTTAGACCGCGGAGATGTGGTGAAATCCTGCATCCCGGGCGCTACCGTGCGCCGGGTCACGGCCAGGAAACTTCAAGGCGATTCGACCAAGCCTGCTCGCCCACGAGCAGGGCGGGCTAAAGCCACGGTGCTTTCGCTGGACATAACCGTTCATGGGCCGGAATGGTATGGGGCCGTCAGGGAATAACCTTTACATTTCGGGGGAACGCCGGTGTGGGGCGGGGCGCCGAATGCTATGCCGCAAGCGGCCTGTGGCGGCAGGGGAGATTCAGGTGGCCGGATCAGGCCCGGGGGCGTTCGAGGGCGGATGTCGCCGGTAACGCCGCCGTCTTGGCCGGTGCCGCCTGGCCCCGATGCAGCAGCATCGGCGAGGCGATGGCCAGTGTACTATAGGCGCCGGTGAAAACGCCTATCAGCATGGCGTACGCGAAGCCATGAACCCCCGGCCCGCCCCAGATATACAGGATGGCCACTACGGCAAAAACAGTGAACGTGGTCCAGATCGTCCGCCCAAAGCACTGGTTGATCGAATCATTCACGAGCTTGGCCGTAAGCGGTTGATGCGACCGGCCACGGTTTTCCCGCACGCGGTCGAAAATGACGATGGTGTCGTTGACGCTGTAACCGATGATCGTCAGATAGGCGGCGATCATGGTCATATTAATCTTGAAGTTACTCACCAGCAGGAAGTGTCCCACGGCGGTGTGGCTCAAGTAGACCGCCAGAACCGTTCCGGCAACGGCGACGATGGCGTCGTGCACCAGGGAAAAGATGACGCCGAAGCCGTATCGCACGCCGCCAAAACGAATCCACACATAAGCGACGATCAAAATCAGCGAAAGCAGCACGGAGGTTATGGCGTTGATGCGGGCCTCGCTGGCCACCTGCGGGGCAAAGCTGGTCACCCCGGCCAAGCCGCCGGAAGTGGTCAGGGCCGTGCGCACCAGATGCCAGGCGGCGGCGGCAACCGAGCGTCGCCAGGCGGACACGTTGCGCCCCGAGCCAGGGTACAGCAGATTAGGATTCTGCGTGACCACCACGGCTTCGGTGACCGGTTCGGACATGGGGGCAACCTGTTTGCCAAAGGCCCTCAGACCGATGACGCGCAGCGGCCAGTATTGCTGAGCGGCGAAGTCCGGTTCCTGGGCCATCGCACTAAGGCGCGATTCCAAATCCGCGGCGCTGGCCGCCGGTGTAATGTGCCTAAGCACGACCGCGGCGCCGCCGCTAAAGTCGCTTAAGTCGGCCCGGGGGGCGCCGGGAATCAAATCGGCGAGGTTGAGCCGCGTGATCGGCATCACCAGACCGGCGCTAAGCAAATCGCGGATTTTAGCCGAGGGCCGGTGCACGCCCTGAAATGTCAGGCTGGGCGTGACTTTCAGGACATCGGCAAACGCATGTTCCAGGGCGCGGGAAAGCAGTTGCACGGGGGGCGTGGCACTGGGGCGAACCGGGGCGGCCCCGGCGGTAGGATTCACAATGCTGGTGATAATTTGAAATGCGTTCTGCCGGGTTCCGATGGAATAGACGGTGGCGTGGCGCAACGCGCGCAGAGCGGGAATGGTCGCGCCCAGATGTTCGATGCGGCGGCGCACCTGGGCGACGGGCAGGCTCTTGCCCGGGCGTAGGTGCAGGGTGATCTGGGTGCCGCCATTGAATTCGGTGTCGTATTTCCGGTTGCCACGGGTGATAAAGGCGATAATCCCGGCGATCATGATAACGGCGGAAATCGTCCAGAAAATACGGCGTTTACCGATCCAGTCGAAATTGGTGACGGTAAAAACCCGCATGAACGGCCAGCGGCCCTTGAACCACGTGCCGGTGGCCAGATCGCGGAAATACTGGGCCACGGACAGATCGTCGATTTTTTTCATCACCCCGAAGCGGATGGCGGCGATCATAAGGGTGCGGGTCACAAACAGCGCCGTGAACATGTGCACAGCCAGACCGATCAGCAGCGTGACGCCGAAGCCCTTGACTTCTTCCGATCCGACGAAAATCAGCACAATGCTGGTCAGGGAGGTGGTCAGGTTGGCGTCAAAAATGGTCCAGAAAACGCGGTCGTAACCCTGTTTGACGGCCAGCCAGAGGGAAGCCCCCTTGCGGAGTTCCTCGCGGATGCGCTCGTTGATCAGGATGTTGGCGTCGACCGCCATGCCCAGGGTAAGCACCACACCGGCGATACCCGGCAGCGTGAAGGTTGCCTGCAACATGGACATGACGCCCAGCAGCAGCAGCAGGTTCATCAGCAGCGCCACATCGGCGAAGGCGCCGGTGATGGTGTAATAGAAGAACATGAAGAATAGCACGACCACAAAGGCGATCATGGCGCTGCGCAGGCCGGCGCGAAGGTTGTCCGCGCCGAGCGTAGCGCCAATGGTTTGCACCGAAATCGGCTGGGATTGCAGCGTGGCGGGCAGCGAGCCGGCGTTCAGAATCTGGGTAAGCAACCGGCCTTGCTGCTGGATGGACTGGGCGGATTGCGTGGCGCTGGGAACCCCCAGTGTGATTTCACCATGCTGGGAAATGGTGCCCCGAATCACCGGCGCGGTGATGGCCTTGTTGTCCAGCAGGATGGCCATGTCCCGGCCTTTATTGCGGCGGGTAAGCTGGCCCATATAGGCACCGCCGGCGGGATCCAGGTTGAAGTCCACCATCAGTTCGCCGGTGTTGGGATTGGTCGCCAATACCGCGTTCTGAACCTTCCAGTGGGCCCGGCCATGATGGGTCAGGGCCGCGGCGGCATTGGTGTGCAGCAGGATATAATGCCGCCCCTGCCAATAACCGATCACGTAGCCGGACTGAAGGCGCAGCAGATCCTGGCCGTTGCGGGGATCAATTTCAAACCACGCCGTGCCGTAGGGAACCAAGCCGCGGTGCGGCCCGAGGGTGCGTAATTGGGCCAGGGCTTCCGCGGCCTGGGGGTTACTCGGGTTGACCGTAATGCGAAAATCCAACACGCCCGCCCCTCGCAGCAGGCGTTCCAGTTCGGCTGGATCATCGAGTCCGCCGCTGTGGGCGCGCATGAAGTTATAGGCTACCTGCAATTTTTGCACGAGGTTACGGCGCGCCGGATGCGCGGCAAGAAAATCATTCAGGGATTTCTCGGCGTGGGGATTATGAACGCCATAATTCGCGGAGAAAAGATTCGCCAGATTTTGCACGTTGATGTTGTAGTTCAGAACCTTCTGCAGGCTGGTGGCATAAGCCTGCTGCGCGGCATTCAGCTCGGCCAACACCGCCGTCGGCATGGCGGTGGGATTGGCCTGGTAAGGAGCGGCGGTTTTCCGTGCTGCGACCAGGCGATCGTACCGCTCCGCGAGGGCCTCCAGACTGTGCAGCAATTTTTGATCTCCCCCCGCCAGGCGCTGCATAGCCGCCTGGCGCTGCGCCGCGGGACAGGTCACGGCCGCACGAATGGAAGAAGGCTGGAGATTCCGGGCCTGCAGTCGCAGGATCAATTGGTGATAGGCCTGCTGGGCCTGCCGTGCTGCCTGATCAGCCAGGGGCATTTCGATTTCGATACGGGCGCCGCTGAGCACCCGCCATACCAGGTTGTGGACATTGTCCGGATCGACGCGGCGGCGCAGGATTGAAATCACCTGCTGGGCCAGGTGATTGGGGCTGCCCTGATAATCGCGGGGAACATTGAGTTGATAGACCAGATCCGTGCCACCGGACAGGTCAATACCCCCCTTCAGGCCATTGCTCCACACGCAGACAATAGCCAGGGCGATGGCCGCGAAGATAATCAAAAACCGGGTCAGCAGATTGGATTTCATGAGAAGAGTATTCAGCTTTCAACGACGGAAATTTCAGCTTCCAGGTTTTAGCAGTTCTGGATGGGGTCCGGCGGATGGCATCTAGCCCTCGGCGCCCAGCACGCAGAGCCTGTAACCAAAACCAAAAATCTGGAACCTGAAACCTACGACCTACCGCGTCGGATTGTCCGTTCCGATCACGCTGGCGATGGCGCTTTTTGTGTAGCGTTCCTTCACATTGGTGGATTCATCCACCTTCAGCACCACTTCATTATCACGCACGTCCACCACCGAGGCGATCAGGCCACCCATGGTTACCACCCGATCGCCCTTCTTCAGCGCCGCAATCATGGCTTTGCGCTTCTTTTCTTCCTTGGCCCGGCCGCCGAATAGAACGAACATTAAAACCACCAGCAGGCCGATCATGATCGCGCTGGAGCCGAAGCTGCCCCACAAGGACGGCGGCTGATGGGGCGGTGCGGCAGGTCCGCCGTGGACGGGGCCGCCCACGGGGGGTGGGGCGGCTAAGTTCTGGCCCGACGTGTTGACATTAGCGACCGGGACCTTCGGTGCCGCCTGGCCGGAAGCCGCTGGTTGAGCCGGACCGACCGGCTTAGCGGTGGCGATGGTTGGCGCCGCGGCGTACAGCGGTTTGGCCGGCGCCGCCAGCCAAGCCGCCAACATCAAGATGATGATGGATCCACTGATTGCTGCGACTCGCATCTAAAGCCTCCCGAAGCCGAACTTTTCGCCGCCGTCGTCCCTGTCCCGCGGACATTCTCCGGGGCGAGGCTTCGACCTGCGATGAATGAAAATGCCTTCAACCACACCTATATAGCCCCCGCTCGACGAGTCGCCTTTGGAGACCTTGTCGGGGGTGGGGTTACCGCTGTCACCTCGTCCCCCCATTTTCAGAATAGGGCGAATGCGGGGGCGAGCACCGGATGATAATCCGGTGGCGACTCGCGCCGCCGGACAAGTTCCGGATTTTCAGCACCGTTTCAGCCTTCCTCCCGGTACGGCGTCTTTTCCGGCGCGGTCAGTCCAAGTACTTTATTGTCGCCTATTGCCCGGCGAATGTCCAGCATCCAGCGCTGATAGAACGATACATTGTGCAAAGATACCAGCGTCGGGCCAAGCATTTCCCCCACGGTGAACAGATGACGAAGGTAGCCGCGGGAGAATTGCCGGCAGCACAAACAACCACAATCCTCTTCCAAGGGGCGCGGATCGCGGGCGAAAACCGCGTTGCGCAGGCGTAAGACGCCCCGGCGGGTAAACGCCAGCGCGTTGCGGCCATTACGGGTGGGCAGGACGCAATCAAACATATCCACGCCCTGCTGTACCGCAACGAGAATATCGCCCGGATAACCAACGCCCATCAGGTAGCGCGGTTGTTCTGGCGGTAATAGTGGCGCCGTAAAGGCAATGGTGTCGAGCATCTGTTGACGAGACTCACCGACAGCCAGTCCGCCGATGGCGTACCCGTCAAAGTCCAACCGGCGCAGTTGGTCCGCGCAGTGCCGCCGCTGGATCGGATCCGTGCCGCCTTGGACGATGCCGAACAGAGCCGGCCGGCGATCGGAGTCCAGTTCCTGGTGTCGGCTGCGGCCAATGCCGGCCCAGCGAATGGTCCGGGCGATCGCCGCGGAAAGTCGCTCCGGGGGGCAGTTGGCGGGCGGGCAGTCGTCGAACGCCATGGCGATATCGGCACCCAGAGTGTATTGAATCTGCATAGATTCTTCAGGCCCCAGGTGCACCATGGCGCCGTCAAGGTGCGAACGGAATTGGACGCCCTGGTCGCCGATCTGGCGCAGATCCGCCAGCGAATAGACCTGAAAACCGCCTGAATCGGTTAATATAGGGCCATGAAAACCGGTAAAAATCTGCAGACCGCCCAACGCGGCGACCGTGTCCGCACCCGGCCGCAGCATCAAGTGATAGGTGTTGGCCAAAATAATCTGGCAACCGGCGGCACGGAGCATATCGGGGGTCAGGCCCTTGACCGAGCCCCGGGTGCCCACCGCCATGAAGGCGGGCGTGTCGAAGGAACCGTGCGCGGTATGAACCCGCCCCAGCCGGGCCGCACAGGAGCTGTCCCGGTGAAGAATTTCAAAGCGAAAGGCCATCGAATGATGTTTATAACCGATTCCCGCACCGTCGCCCATGAAACGGTGTCGGGCAGTTGGCTACCAGAGGTTTAAGGGGCTACGGGTTGGGCAACAGGACGTTCCTGGTGGGCAGACCCAAGTTACTCATCCTGACCGCCGTAAAAATGGAATACGACGCCGCCCGGCAGGCGGTCGATCGCCGCGCTGCCGGCATGGCCACGCCGGTGGCCGTGGAGTTGATCGGCATCGGCGGTCAATTCCAGCTGGCGGTGGTTGAGGGCTACACGGGCACGCATCTCGACGGCGTTTTGATGGCGGGTTTCGCGGGCGGACTCAATCCAGTTCTGGCCGTCGGCGATGTGGTGATCGACGCGGCTTCTTTCGCCGCAGAACGGGTAGCAGAAATTTTGCGCAACGCCCCCGGCTCGTACCAAACATCTCTGCCGGGTAAACTTGGCCCCCTGTCGGCGCCGGGAAATGGTCCGGTCGTCGCGGATGGATCCCGAAGGGGCTTGATCCCGGCACACCGGGATCCGCCAATGGCGGGGCGAGCGACTCAACCAAGCCTGCCCGCCCACTGGCGGGGCGAGCGGAAGCCTGGGGCGACGGGACTACAACCCCGTGTTTATACGGGACCGATTCTGACTTGTGACGCCCCCCTTGCCACACCGGCGGAAAAGCGGCGGCGGTTTGAGGCCAGCCAGGCGCTGGCCGTGGACATGGAGAATGAACCCACCCGTCGTTGGGCGACCGGGCGCAACCTGCCGTGGCTGGGGCTGCGGGTGATCAGCGATGCCGCCGATGAAATCCTTGAACCGCAGCTGCTGCGTCTGATTGATCCGCGCGGCCAAGTGCGGTGGATGAGGCTGGCGCGGGCCTTGGTCGGTCGGCCACAACGGCTTGGGCCTCTGCTGCGCCTGGCCCGAAACAGTCGCCTGGCCGCGACCAATCTGGCCAATGCCGTCGGCGTCATAGTCAACAGTGGCTGGCCGTTTTGAGGAGACCTTCATGTCAACGATCGAATCCCACCAAAGATTGCTTGCGCCATTGGATCGGCGCACATTCATGGCGATTGCGGCGGCGGCAGCCATTCTGGCCATGGCCGACGAATTCAGCCCGACCCAGGCGGTAGTAACGTTACACGACCGTGGAAGCGGCGGCTGCAGCGGTCGCACCAATCATCTTGCTTCAACCCGGCGCGGCCGGCACTGGGTTAAGCCGGATGCGGGGATTTCCCCCGCGGCCTACCGGCGGGCGCGCCAGCGGGCGGCGGCCTTGGTGGCGCAAATGACACTGGCGGAAAAAATAGGGCAAACCGGCGCCAATGCTCCCGCCATTGAGCGGCTCGTGGTACCGAGCTATCCGTATTATTCAGGCGAAGCCTTGCACGGTCTGTGCCGCAGTGCTCCGGTGACCGCCTTCCCTTGCCCCGCCGCCCTGGGCTGCACCTGGAATCCGGAGCTGCTTTTTCAGGTGTTCACCGCGGTTTCCGATGAGGCCCGCGCCTACCATCAACGCGATGGAACCGGCCTGAGTTTCTATTCACCGCCCACCCTCAACATCACCCGTGATCCGCGCTGGGGGCGTTGCGAAGAGGTCTACGGAGAAGACCCCTGCCACGTCGGTACGCTGGCCACCGCCACGGTTAAAGGCATGCAAGGGACCAACGCGAACTATCTTAAAACCACCGCCTGTGCCAAACATTTCATCTGCAACGGTACGGAAGATGATCGCACCACCGTGTCCGCAACGGTGGACCCGCGCAGTTTCTGGGAATACTACACCCGTTCCTTTCGCGCCGCGGTGATCGAGGGAGGCGTGTTCAGCGTGATGGGCGCTTACAACGCCCTCAACGGCGTACCCTGCTGCGCTGATCATTTTTTGCTTACCCGTCTGCTCCGCCGCCGATGGGGTTTTCGCGGTTATGTTACTTCGGATTGCGACGCGATCGCCCTGATTGACCAGGGGCATCATTATGTTCCAACCCTGCATCAGGCCGCCGCGCTGGCCCTACAGGCTGGCTGTGATTTGAACTGCGGCGACACGCTGCCGGAGCATCTGGGCGAGGCGGTGCGACTCAATCTGGTCAGCGCGGCCGACATCAGTCGGGCGGTGGAACGCCTGCTGACGGCCCGGTTTTTATTGGGCCTGTTTGATCCTCCTGCGCTGGTTCCCTATAACTCCATCGATTTCACGGTCGTCAATTCGCCGCGTCACCAGGCCTTGGCGCTGGAGGCGGCTCACCAATCGATTGTGCTGCTGAAGAATGAACGCAGTTTTCTTCCGATTAATCCGGCCGGGCTGACGAAAGTGGCGGTGATCGGGCCGCTGGCGGGCTTCCATCTGGGCGGTTACAGCGGCGCGCCTTCCATACGCATCTCGCCGCTGGATGGCATCACGACCGCCTTGGGCGGGACCATCCACCACACGCATATCTCGGCCGCCGACGCGGTCCGTTTCAGCGCGGGCATACAAACCCAGGCCTCCACGGAAACGGTCGGTGGTGGGGTGTACATGGGTTGGATTACCAACGGGTCCTGGGCCCAGTTTGCGCCCCAGGATTTCACGGGTAAAAATGAAATTGTGTGCCGGGTCGCCAGCTACATGCAGGGCGGAACCGCCGGAAAAATTGAGGTCCATTTGGACCGCTTAAATGGTCCCTTGGCCGCGACGCTCCAGGTTCCCGGCACCAACGGCTGGCAAAACTGGACCAGTGTTTCCGCTGGGCTGCGGGGGATTACCGGCCAACATAAAGTGTGGTTGAAATATCTCGGCGGCGCCGGTGATCTTTTCAACGTGGAGTGGTTTCAGCTTCTGCCGTTGTCTGCACCACCGCCTCCGCCGCCCGGTAGACCGCAAGTGGTCTATACCCCCGGCTGCACCATCCTGGGTCCCCAAGACGCCAAACTTTTCCAGCAGGCCGTCGTGGCCGCGAAACAAGCGGACCTGGTGATTCTGATCTGCGGCGTCAATCAAGCGGTGGATTGCGAAGGACAGGACCGGCAGCATCTCGGCCTCCCCGGCGCCCAGCCGGAACTGATTCAGGCCGTCTATGCGGCCAACCCGAAAACCGTGTTGGTGCTCCATACCAACAATTCCGTGGAGGTCAGCTGGGCCAACCGCCATCTGCCTGCCATAGTCTGTTCATTTTTTGGCGGGCAGGCGCAGGGTATCGCCATTGCCGATGTGCTGTTCGGCCGCTACAACCCCACTGGCCGGTTGCCAACCACTTGGTTTCAATCCGTCGGGCAGTTGCCCCCTTTCCACGATTATGATATCCGGAAAGGGCGCACCTACCTGTATTTTGAAGGCCAGCCCTTATATCCCTTCGGCCATGGCCTAAGCTACAGCGCCTTTCACTACAGCGATCTTCAGATTGACGCGCCCTCTCTGGCTGCGGGCGGCCGTGTCGGCGTGTCGTTCCGATTAGCCAACCGCAGCGCGCGGGCGGGCGCGGAAGTGGCGCAGCTTTACGTGGTGGCGCCCCGTTCGCCAGTGAAACGTCCGCGGCAGGAATTGGTTGGTTTTAAGCGGGTGGAACTGCAGTCCGGCGAAATCAAAACGATTACCTTCCATTTGCCATACACCGCCCAGGCGCTCTGGTACTGGCACGAAGGCCGACGCAAGTTTGTTTTGCAGCCGGGGACTTTAAAACTGTTGATTGGCAGTTCGGCGGCGGACATTCATCTGCGCGGTCAGGTGCGGCTGGAACCGTGCCGGCAGCCGCACCTCGGAGATTTTCGTACCTTGGACTGCAACGCGGTTCCGGCGGAGGTTTCATAGTACAGCTCCTGCCATCCAGCGTTCCAGCTGAAGAGCTGTTGCACCGACACGCCGGTGAAGTCGGACTTGAAGTAAAACCAAGCCGAGGATTGGATCGCGCGGTGATAAAAAAAGCCGGCGGTCGCAGGGATGCGACCACCGGCATTCGTGGGGGAGAAGGAAGGAACACGTCAGCGGATGGCTCCTCCATCCGTCTAATTAGTATACGCACCAAGTTGGCCATTGGTTCAAAAAAAGAAAACCATTGCGGATTAAGCTCGACTTTTGCCAATTTTTGGAGTCTCACGCGGCCCGGCAAAGCTGATCCAGCAGCGTGAGGCGTAAAATTCGCGGGACTTTTAGCACACCCTTATGTTTTGGCGACCGTTTAA
>JAJYFE010000158.1 GCA_021785435.1 Planctomycetota bacterium | reverse complement strand
CTGCTCCCGCTCCGGGTCGAGGACCGGTCGGTCAGGAGCAGGGCGCTCATTCCGAGCCGCGCCCGTAAGGAAGCGCCCGCTCCTGGTCGAGGGGTCGCCATTGGCGACAGTAGAGGCAAGAGCAGGAGCACGATTGGCCCGCCCCCGGCGCGGTTTCTCCGGCGACTTCCGGACCGGGGCGCCGGGCGATGAAAGGACGTGTGTGTTTCATAGCCCCCAGCGTCAGCGCGGGGCACGGTTCCGCGCGGACACCCAGGACCCGTCGCTGCAGTTTAGTCGCCCGCGGCGAGCTCCGGGCTATGAACGGCAGAGGGATGGCGATTTCCAGGACAGAAACTGTCACAGGACCCGAATACACCTACGCCGAAGCACGCCAGGATGGTGGGGGCGTGCCAAGATGGCCAAGGCGTGCCAAGATCTGAAATTATTTGGAAAATCGTAAGTAGCAGTTCCAACGGGGTTTGTGCGGCGTGCCAAGTTCGCCAAGTTCTCACGATATCATGTTAGTCACGTGGTCGGCGTGGCAGGGCCGCGAAGTAAAAAGGAAAAATTCAAGGAAAATCCGCGAAACGCTGTTTCCCTGCGGGTTATTGTTTTTTACTTTTCACTTATTGGCTTATACCGCGCGCACCGGAGATTCAGAGATGGTTGGAAGGCCCCCCGGGGGGGGCGGGCATCTCGCCGCAGCGAGTCGCCCCGCGGCGGCGGGTAAACGGTGGCGACCTGCCCGACTCGACCCAGGACCATAGCGGCCTGGAAGGCCGCCTCCCAAGGGGTGGTCCGCTGGCCCCGGTCGCGATGGTTTCAATCTTACGTGCCTGTGGTATGAGTTTCCACCTTCGGGAGGGGCAGTGTTTGGTTGTCAAAGAGCGGGGACCGGCGGGCAGCGGAACCCGGGGCGGCGCTGCGCTCTGCCCGGGTCCGCACGGAGGCGGAATAATTTAGTCGCCCACGGCGACCTTCGGCGGACTTGGGGGCGGAGGCTGTGGCTATGAAGAAGCTATAGGCGGGGTGTGGGTGCGATCATGCGATTGGGGTCTCAACCGGGTGCGGCGGTGGGCGGAGCGCGGCAGGTACGCGGTGCGGATTCCGGCGTACCGGGATTGGTCGGGCGGGGCTACGCGGGCTGGGGTCGCGACGCGTTGACGCCGCCGGCAAACAACTGTGAAATAGAGAAAAGCTATCCCGTTATGGGCGGCAGCGATATTTCGTTTCTTCGCCCGTTGCGGGGGCAACGCGGATGGCCGGGCGGGCACGCGGCACATGACGACCATCGGCGGCCTGATGGAACCGGTCTTGCTCTCAATGCCCCCGCCGTGCGGGCTGGCCGCCAAGGGCAGGGTGCCGAGGCAAAAAATGGCAGGTACCGGCGGCCCCGCACCGGGGCTGTAGACGCCTAGGCGTGGCAGTTTTTCCGGGCGGAGGTTGAAAAGGCCACCTTTTCACGGGAGCTCTGAAGCCCACTCGCCCCGCCAGTGGGCGGGCAGGTCACCAGGGGGCGACTCGCAGGCTGGCGAGCTTCGTGGAGTCGCCTCCTTCGGCGACCGGGATAAACCCGGTGGCTCGCCGGTCGAGTGGGTGCGGGATGGCCGGAAAAATTGCCGCGCTTTAGACGCCCGGCGGAGGAGCCCACTCGGCGCGCCCGGGATTCGGTATGCGTATGCGCATGGGACACGGTCGCTCAGGTCGCCGTCATGAGACCGCTAGGCGACTCGACAAGGCGAGTCGCCGTCATGAGACCGCCAGGCGACTCGACAAGGCGAGATGCACCGCAATGAATCGCCACATTGTGTCAAAACAGCGGGTGGCCGATCACGGCGAGGTGTTTACCAGCCGGCGCGAGGTCAACGCCATGCTGGACCTGGTGCAACAGGAGACCGCACGCATTGATTCGCGGTTTCTGGAACCCGCCTGTGGAACGGGCAACTTCCTGGCCGAGATTCTCGAACGCAAATTGCGCGTCGTGGACGGCCGTTATCGCCGCAGCCCGTTGGAGTACGAGCGGTACGCTTTGCTTGCGGTCGCGTCGATCTACGGCATTGACCTGCTCGAGGACAATGTGGCGGAGTGTCGCCGACGGCTCCTGAGCATCGTGGAGGAGCACGGCGGGAGTTTCTTCAACGAGGATTTCCTTCGGGTCATCCGATTTGTCCTCGGGCGAAACATTATCCACGGAGACGCGCTATCGCTCCAGAGCGTCGGGGATCGACCGAAACCCATCGTTTTCTCCGAATGGTCGCTGGTCAATGGCGGCATGGTGAAACGCAGGGATTTTGAGTTCCACGAGCTGCTGTCGTTCGCGGGGATGAAGGGGCAGCCGCTGTTCTCCGATCTTGGCGAAGAGGTCTTCTTTCCGGAGCCGGTCAAGGAATATCCCCCGATCCATTATTTGAGGCTCGCCGATGTTCAGGAATAACTATAACCCGGACGTGCTGACGTGCCTGGCCAACTTGAGCAGCGACGAAGTGTTTACGCCGCCGCAGGTGGCCAATGACATTCTCGACCTGCTGCCGGCGGAACTTTGGAGCGACCCCGAGGCAACCTTTCTGGACCCGGTTTGCAAGTCCGGGGTGTTCCTGCGCGAAATCGCCAGGCGGCTCGATGTCGGTCTGGAAAAACTTATTCCCGATAAGCAGCAACGCATCAACCATATCCTCACCAGGCAGCTCCATGGTCTTGCCATTACCGAATTGACGGCGTTGCTGGCCCGGCGGTCGGTCTACTGTTCCAAGGCGGCCGATGGCAAATACTCCGTATGCGATGGCTTTAGCGACGTACAGGGCAATATTCGTTTCGGACGGGTCGAGCACACATGGGAGAACGGTCACTGCAGCTTCTGCGGAGCGGGCCAGGTGAATTACGAACGCGGCGAAGAGCTGGAGACCCACGCGTACCGGTTCATCCATACCGCCAAGCCTGAGGAGATATTCAACATGAAATTCGATGTCATCATCGGCAACCCGCCGTATCAGTTGGGTTCAGACGGTGGCACGCGAGATATCCCCATCTACAACAGGTTTGTGGACCATGCAAAGAAACTCAAGCCCAGATTCCTCTCCATGATCATACCATCGCGTTGGATGGCTAGCGGCCTGGGCCTGTCCGAATTCCGGCGTACGATGCTGGAAGATCGTCGAATTCGAGCATTGGTGGATTACGAGCGAATGGGCGAGGTGTTCCCCGGAGTGGACTTCGAGGGTGGGGTGTGCTATTTCCTTTGGGACCGTGACTACGAGGGCGACTGCGATGTCACGACCATCAGCGGGAGCGAGACAATTGGCCCGGCCGCACGCAGTTTGAACGAATACGATATATTCGTCCGAAATGGGCGCGCGCTTACAATCCTCCGGAAAGTCTTGCGCCAGGGCGAGGCGTCAATCACTGAGATACTTTCCGTCGACAAAGAGTTCGGCTGGACATCCAATTTTGACGGCTTTCGCGCGGAGCGACGGCACGACGACATCCCATTGCATTACAACCGGAAGGGCAAAAGACTTATCGGCTGGATCGACCGTAAGGCCGTCGTCAAAAGCCCCCGTCTCGTGGACACGTGGAAGGTGATGGTCCCACAGGCCTTCGGGGAGCGCGGCGCCCGACCAGCCTTCGTGCTCGGGCGAAGCTTCATCGCCCCGCCGCCGTCGGTGTGTACGCAGACCTACCTGTTCTTCTATGTAGGCTCAAAGAGAGCAGCGGAGAGCGTCGATAGCTATTTGCGCACACGCTTCCTCCGATTCATCGTGTCGCTCCGCAAGATCACGCAACATGCTCCACGCTCGACATATACGTGGGTGCCCCAGCAGGCGTGGGATCGCACGTGGACCGACGGGGCCCTCTATAAGAAATACGGACTGACCAACGACGAGATCGCGTTCATCGAGTCCAAAATACGCCCCATGGAGGCAAGTGATGAATCAAGAGCAAGCCCTGGAGGTGTTTCAGAATTACCGGATTCGACGGGCGTGCGATGAGCAGACCCAGAAGTGGTATTTCTCCGCGGTGGATGTGCTGGCGGCCCTGATTCAGCAACCGGACTACCAGGCCGCCCGTAACTACTGGAAGGTGCTCAAAAGCCGCCTGAAAAAAGAGGAAAGCCAGTCGGTTACAAACTGTAACCGGTTGAAAATGGCCGCCGCGGACGGCAAGTCCTATGCCACCGACGTGGCGGATACTGAAACGCTGCTGCGCCTGGTCCAATCCGTTCCCAGCCCCAGGGCCGAACCCATCAAGCTCTGGCTGGCCAAGGTTGGCTACGAGCGCATTCAGGACATGGGCGATCCGGCCCGATCCCTGGACCGCGCCCGGGAGCACCGGCAGAAACACGGCCGCGGCGAAAAATGGATTCAGCGTCGGATGATGGGCCAGGAAACCCGAAACAAGCTCACCGACTACTGGAAAGAGCACGCCGTCACCCAGGAGCGCGAATTCGCCATTCTGACCAACATCATCCACACGGAATGGAGTGGGCTTCCAGTGCGGGATCACAAAACGATCAAGGGGTTGAAGAACCAGAACCTGCGCGATCAGATGTCCGAGGCGGGGTTGATTTTCACCGCGCCGGCGGAGTTGTCCACCCGTGAAATCGCGGAAACCGTCGATGCCACCGGCATGGTGGAGAATGCCCGGGCGGGACGCAGGGGCGGCCGCATTGCCCGGCAAGCCCGGATGGAGCTGGAGAGCAAAACGGACTGGGGCGTGGTCACGGGTGAACACTTTCTCCCCGCGAGCGCCAAGGCGGTCAAGCGATTGGAGGGAGGCGACGGTGGCTAACGAGTTTTTTCCGGCCAGACCTGATTCAAGACCCGCGATTTACGCCTACGAGGACACGAACCCGCAATACGCCGGGCTACTCAAGGTGGGCTACACGACCGTGGACGTGGGGTCGCGCGTCGCCCAGCAATACCCCACCAGACGGCCCGGAAAACCCCCGTACCGCATCGTGCTGGAAGAACCGGCCATGCGCGGCGACGGCACGGTTTTCACGGACCATGATGTCCATCGCTGGCTGCGGGGCCGGGGCGTGAGTAATCCCGAAGGGGAGTGGTTTGCGTGCCCGGTCACAGAAGTCAAAGCGGCGGTGGTTGCCTTGCGAACAGGGCAAATGGATGAAGGGAACCGCACGCTCGATTTCAAGATGCGCCCCGAGCAGACCGAGGCTGTGGAGAAGACGGCGGCGTACCTGACGGCTTTCAGGAGCGACCAACACAACAGGGGCAAAACGCCGCACTTCCTGTGGAACGCGAAGATGCGCTTCGGCAAGACTTTTGCCGCTTATCAACTGGCTAAAAAAATGGGCTGGCGAAAAGTCCTGGTGATGACTTTCAAACCCGCCGTTCAGAGCGCATGGGAATCGGATCTGAAACAGCATGTCGATTTCAGGGGCTGGCAGTTTATCAGTCCCAACGGCCTGACTTATGAAAAAGCCGACAAGAACAAGCCCTTTGTCTGTTTCGGCTCGTTCCAGGACTATCTTGGCCGCAACCCGAGCACGGGCGGCATCAAGACGAAAAACGAATGGGTTCACGCGACGAATTGGGACTGCGTCATTTTCGATGAATACCACTACGGGGCCTGGCGGGAAAACGCGAAGGAGTTGTTCGAGGCCGAGGGGAAGAAGGAGATCGAATTCGCCGAAGGTGAGGGCATCGAGGATTTCGACGAAGAGATCCTGCCGATGACGACGGATGCCTACCTGTATCTGTCCGGCACCCCGTTCCGGGCGTTGGCCTCAGGCGAGTTCATCGAAGAGCAGATATATAACTGGACGTACTCGGACGAGCAGCGGGCGAAGCAGACGTGGGCCGGCAAAGACAATCCCTACGCCTGTCTGCCGCGCATGGTCCTGATGACGTATCAACTGCCGGACGCCATCCGGGAAATCGCCATGCAGGGCGAATTTGACGAGTTCGATCTGAACGTGTTTTTCTCGGCAGATGGAATCGATAACGATGCTCGCTTCAAGTACGAAGATGAGGTTCAGAAGTGGCTGGATTTGATTCGAGGGGCATTCCAGGCGACCACGGTTGATAATCTCAAGCTGGGCGCAAAAAAGCCGCCGATGCCATTTTCGGATGTGCGGCTTCTGAACATTCTTTCGCACACTTTCTGGTTTCTGCCGAGCGTGGCCTCGTGCCAGGCCATGCGGAACCTGCTGGCGCAGAAGCAGAACCGTTTTTACCACGACTATGGGATCATCGTTGCGGCAGGCGCGAGTGCTGGCATCGGTGTGGAGGCGCTGCCGCCGGTGCTCGAAGCGATGGATGATCCGCTGAACACGAAGACCATCACCCTGTCCTGCGGCAAGCTGACCACCGGGGTTACCGTGCGGCCGTGGACCGGCATTTTCATGCTCCGCAACTCATCCACGCCGGAAACTTATTTTCAGGCGGCCTTCCGCGTCCAGTCGCCGTGGACCGTGCGCAATCCGGATGGCAATTCGCCGAACGACGAACTCATCATCAAGAAAGAATGTTACGTGTTCGACTTCGCACCGGAGCGGGCGCTGCGTCAGATCGCCGATTACAGCTGCCGGTTGAACGTGGACGAGGGCAACCCCGAAAAGAAGGTTGAGGAGTTCATCGGCTTTCTGCCGGTTCTGGCCTATGACGGCAGTTCGATGAAGCGGATTGATGCGGCTGGCATTCTGGACATCGCCATGAGCGGGACATCGGCAACGCTTCTGGCGCGGCGGTGGGAAAGCGCGTTGCTCGTGAACGTCGATAACGCGACGCTGCAGCGACTGATGGCCAATGAGGCGGCGATGGCGGCGTTGATGAGCATTGAAGGGTTCCGCAACCTGAACCAGGACCTCGAGACCATCATCAACAAGTCCGAGGCCGTGAAGAAGGCCCGTAGGGAGAAGAACGACGAGGAAATGACTCGGAGTGAGCGGAAAGAGCTCACGGAGGAGGAGAAAGAATACAAGAGTAAACGGAAACAGATTCAGGAGAAGCTCATCAAGTTTGCGACCCGCGTGCCGGTCTTCATGTACCTGACGGACTACCGGGAACGCAGTCTGCGCGATGTCATCACCCAGCTCGAGCCGGGGCTGTTCAAGAAAGTCACCGGTCTTTCTGTGAAAGACTTCGAGGTTCTGGTGAGCTTGGGGCTGTTCAACAGTGCGTTGATGAACGACGCGGTCTATAAGTTCAAGCGCTATGAGGACGCCAGCCTGGTGTATGTCGGCATCAACAAACACGCGGGGGAGGATGTCGGCCTTTACGACACCGTGCTCCGTGCGGGTGAGTATCAGCGCGTTTTCGAGAACTTGGGGAAAGCGAGGTGAGAAGGTGACTGACAAACCGACATGGAAGGGTGTGGAGCGCATGGCATCACCGGGCGCTTTGCGAGGTTGGCGGTGCCGACTGGGCTGGTGGGCCTGGCTCCTTATGGCTGCGACTGCGATATTCTCCGCCGCCTTGACGTTACTGCTTGCGGAAGCGGTTTTGGAACGGTTGGTTGCGACGAGCGGTATTTGGGGCGTCGGCCCCTTTTTCATCGCGGTCGCGGTTATGATTGCTGGTGTATTTGCTTTGCTGAGAAGCGGTTTCGGACGCGGTGCGCTCTTGGGCAGCTGGTTCCGTATCCCACCGACCTGGGTATCGGCTGCCCTTGCCGTGTTGGTGTTCTGGGCGTGGCTATGGCTGATCGGGCCAGCGCCGCCTCTGCATGTCCATTTTGCTTTTGCGGCGGGTTTTCAGCGCGTCTGCGCTGTTTTCACGCATGGTTGGGTGTGGTTGTGGGGCGCGGTGATATCGTGCGGCATCGCGTCGGGGCTGTGGCAGGCCCTGCTGCCCAGGCTGCTGGCCTGTTGCGGCAGCCGCCTGCGCACGGCGGATTGGCTGGGCAGAGAGCTGACGCCGTTGCCAGTGGACGATACATCCTTGCGAGCCGACGCGATGCTCCGGGGAGAGCGCGAGACTCGAGAGGCAACACCGGCGCTTGTCGGCGCCGCAGACGGTGCCAGATCTGCGACCGGCGAGGCTACGCCATCGGGAGCGACGGCCCCATCGGATCCGGGTGGACAGCGCGGCGACACGCCCAGGGCCGCAGGCGACGGCGCGACGCCGCCGGCATCGAGCGTAAGCGGCGCTGAAATTGATCGTTGGCTCGAAGGAAACGATGAGCCGGTACAGCCTGGCGAGCGCGATTTCTTCGCGTTCGAGCCGCCGCCACGACGGGTTCTGGCGAGCCTGCGTCCCACGCATCAAGACGGCAGCGCCAGGACGCTGGCTTTAATCGGCCAGCGCGGCGGGGGCAAATCATCGCTGTTGAGACTGGCGGAGGGGCTGCCGGAAGCCAAGGGCGAAGTCGAACTGCGGTTCGTATACCTGTCGTTGTGGGAATACGAGACGGCCCAGGCGGCAGTCCGGGCCGCGATCGAGTGTGCCGTGCGTCTGGTTCGCGACCGAATAGATACCTTTCCATTCAGCGGCGCCGCCGGTGCCTTCGCCCGCGCGATGGTCGGTGACGGGCGCTACCGATGGCTCACCGAGGCCCTCGGGCTCGGGCTGCGCACTTCAAACGAGCAGCTTTTCAGCGCGTTGTCGGCGATACTCCTGTTCAACAACCTGCGGGTGATTATCTGTATTGAAGATGACGATCGGCTGGAGGATGCGGCACAAAAGAATCAGTTCGTGAGTCTGGTCACCGGCAGCCTTGACTTTATTCGCCGGTTCCCCGCCTTCGGCTACGTTATCTGCATCACCAGCGGCGACTGGGGTGCGCTGCAGCAAAGGGCACTGGGAAAAGTGGAACCTCCCGAAAAACAGCGTGAGCGGCTGGCCGAGATCGAGCCACTGGTAAAACAGACGTGGGGCCACAGTGCCGCTGGCGTGGCGGACCGTCCAAAGAATGCCGAGGGCGCCGCCGGGGACGCCGGGGCGCGGGGGAAAAGCGAAAGCCAGGTCCCGGGGAACGCCGGCCCGCCCGAGGAACGCGGCGCCCCCGCCGCCGGGCCGCAGGGTGCCGAAAACGCAATGAAGAGGCATATCCACCGGGATATTGAGGTTCAGCGGCGTGCCGCGGCAATGGTGGCAAGGGAGCAGCTCGCCGGTTTCGATACGGCCCGCCTGTGCCGCGAGGAACTTGTTATACCACCGCTGGCCGCTGATCAGTGGAAGCCTTTGCTGGATCGCGTTCGCCGGCGGATGTTCCAGTGGACGGGCGATGATCCCGAGAAGGACTGTTTTGGCCTGACTGCCCACGTCGCCGATACTCAGGGAGAGGGCGGGCAGACTTGTGCCGGTGGGCGGGAAAATGCCGGGGCGCCTCGCGCCAACGGGCGCCAACTCATATGGGAGAAGTTCGCGGGGAAGCTCGCGTCCGACCCCTTCACGCTCGACCGCCCTATGCCGGAGTATGGCCTTGCCAACGCGGAGGAGTCCGGCTTTTCTTTTACACCGCGCTCGCTACGCCGGGGACTCGGCGACGCGTGGCGCAAATGGTTGGCCATGCGGGCGGGTCCGGGTAAACGCATCATTGATCCGGACAGCGTGT
>JAJYFE010000016.1 GCA_021785435.1 Planctomycetota bacterium | reverse complement strand
AATTGGGGGCGATCCGTCGCACGCCTTAAGTATGGCAGAAAAACCGCCCGGGCGCAAATTACGCAATCGCAAATATCGGCGTGGAACATACGACAAAACTTTTGAGAACCGCTCTATGTCGTGTTGGACGCAGCCCGGCAGGCGGGGGTCAGGCGGGTGCTGGCGGCGTCAAGTATCAACGCCTTCGGCACCTTCGCCTGGCGGTTAAGTGGCAAGCCGGCGCCTTATGACCGCCTGCCGCTGGACGAAGGCTTTGTGCCGGTGGTGGAGGACCCCTACAGCTTAAGCAAACTCTGCAATGAGGAGACCTGCGCCGCCTTTCACCGCGCCTATGGCTTGACCACCGCCGCCTTTCGTTTCGCCGGGGTGTGGACGGAGGAACTGTATGACCAACGTCGCCGGAACATGACCGCCACCACCCAATGGGAGGACTGGCTTTACAGTTGGGTGCACGTAGCGGACATCGCCGGGGGACTGCGCCGGGCGTTGGAATCGCCCAGCTTACCCGGCTGCGGCGTATATACGCTGGGCGCGGCTGACACCACGTGTCCGGAGCCAACCATGGAAATTCTGACTCGTTTTCGCCCCGATTTGGCAAAAACGGTCAAGCTACCGCTGCCAGGTCGTGCCCCGCTGCTATCAATCGACCGCGCCCGCCAGGCGTTTGGCTACGCCCCGCGGTATCGGCTGGCGCCGTAGGTCGTCGTGACCTTCCCTCGCAAATCATACCACATCCTGTGAGAGTCCATCGAAGCTGGCAGGTCCTGGGGTGGCCTGGAGCGGAACGCAGGGGCATCCCACGGATTGCGTCTCCGGGGCCCGCGGCCGGTAGCCCAAGGTCGAATGGGGCCACACCTGGTGGTAAGGCTGCCGCCACCGCTCAATCCACACCTTGGCCTCCCGCAGACGGTAAAAAAATTCCGATCCAGCCACTCGCCCCGCAATTTCCGGTCCGGCTAAAGCCTTTCACATACCCGTTCTCCATCGGGCGGCCCGGTTCGATAAACAGCGCCTTGACCTGTACATCCCCCGGCCACCGCCGTACACACCTCACCGTAGACTCCGGTTCATTATCGCTGCGGATATACTCCGGCACTCCGCGCGCCGCCATCAGCCAGGACAAGCGTTCCAGCACGTCGTCGCGGATCAACTCCGGGCTATGTCGCTGGCCAGGCCTTCCCGCGTAAACTCATGCACGATCGTCAACATCTTGAAACTGACCCCATCGTGAGTGCGGCTACCGACCCAGCCATACGCCTACACCTGATGCTTATGTGTCGGCCGCAGCCGTCCACAAATGCTGTCATTGAACCATAAACGCCCACGTTTCAGCTGTTTTTGCGGCACTTTTAAGACGGCCTGCCGCCGGATTGGACGAGCCGCGCTCAACCTGAGCGGCCACCTCTCGGCGTCCGCGCCCCGTTTTAAGCTGGCGTTCCCGGCACACGGCGTCAGCGCGGGTCGAAAAGGGTTCTTGGTAGACCAGATCCCAGGGGACCCCGTGGCGTGTGGCTTTAGATTGGCCGGAGTTATGGCGGGCCAGACGGTCGGCTAAGTCTTCGCAAGAACCGGTGTAGTGCCGGCCGGTCTTGCGGCTGCGCAGAACGTAAACCCAGTACATACATCGGGGCGACAGGATTTGAACCTGCGACCTCTTGGTCCCGAACCAAGCGCTCTAGCCAAGCTGAGCTACGCCCCGGTGGAGTTTTCTAATGGCACCCCCTGCGACGGTCGCGGCGAACCGGCGACCTGTCGCCCGGGGCGACCGCTCTAGCCACGCTGAGCTACGCCCCGGCACCATCTAAATTTTACCAGATACCGATTGGGCTGACCAGCCGCTGGCCGAACTTCACGGCCGAATTGAAGCGGCGGCCTGGTCCGCCGGTGCCGGCTTCGGCATGGGGGCGGCGTGTAACACCCCATCGGCGGCGGAGAGTATTTCCAGGCGCTTCTCCGCCTGTTCCAGAATAGCCCGGCAGCGCCGCACCAAGTCCATACCCTTTTCGTACATCGCCAGACTTTCCTCCAGCGCAACTTTTCCAGAGGCAATCTGGCCGACAATGGCCTCCAACTGGGCCAAGGCCTTTTCGAACGGCAGGTCCACATCATCCTTCTTCGCCATGATTCGTCCCGCTGCAAACAAACCTTATTATAACCGACTTTGCCCGCCCTTATAGCGGGAGTATAATATGGGTCGCTATTCCCCTCGGCGTAGACTTCTTAACGCCGAAGATTCTATGGAGTCAACATTAAGATGAATATGAATGATAATGAGCGCATCCAGGTGATTCGGCACGAGCCGATTGTGGTCGTGGAGTTGCTCTGCACCCATCTTCTGGACGAGATGGTCATTCATCGGGTGCAGGATGACCTTATGGCAGTTATCCGCGGTGAAACGCCTCCTTTACTGGTGCTATCCTTCGCGTCCGTTCGGTATTTATCCTCCATGACGCTGCGTATGCTGCTAAATCTGCGACAGGAAGTCCTGCAGGCGAAAGGGCAAATGCGCCTGGCGGCCATTGGCCCGGAAATCCGGGAGGTTTTTAGCACCACCCGGCTGGACAGCCTATTCCAGATTCATGCCAGCACTGAGGAAGCCGTGCTCAAAATGCAACATTGGCTGCGTTTGATAAAAGGCTCAAGCGCCCCCATGCCAACGTCGTAAACGGCCCGCGCAAATTCCGCAGCGATGGGAACGGCGGTCAGGGGCCTGCGGCGTGTCGGGCGGCCGCCAAGGCCGATCCCGGGCCGATGCGGCGCAGGCTAAAGCCTGACAGCACAGCAGAAAGTTCCTGCTGCGCTTGCGGTGTCAGATTGATTCGGCGCTGCAGGTCTACCGTCACCTGTAGGGGCGGGGCATGGCTGTCGTCGCGAAGCCTAAGTTTAACGCCAATCCGCGGGCCGGCGTGCCGGCGCAAAACCTCAACCAACCGGTCCAGGCACGCTTCGTCGAGCGCCGCGATCGGGCCGCTGAAGATCACGTCCCGGGTCAATTTTTCCACGGTCTGCTGGGGTGTAAATATTTCCGCGGCGCGAAAGCTGGGTTCTTCACGGGAACGATCCACCGCACCTCTAAAAAAAAGAATCGCTTCGGGGCTTAGTACTCCGACGTATTTTTGATATTCCTGCGAAAATACGAGCACCTTCATCGTTCCATGCAGGTCATCCAGCAGCAGCGTGGCCCACTTTTGCCCCGCTTTGTTGCCGTTGCGTACGGTCATAACCGTTACCTTGGTTACCAGTCCGCCGATGATCGCTTCTTTGCGCTCGGGCGCGGCGCCAATCGTCTGGCTGTCCAACGTCGTGAAGTCGTCCAGCGTTTCCTGCCATGCGTGCAGCGGATGGCTGGTAACGTAAAACCCGAGGGCAGCTTTTTCATACGCCATTTTCTGGGCGGGCGACCACTCGGGTACGCTTGGCAAACTGGCCTGGCGGGTCGCCGCGTTATCTGGATCCGGGTTGCCAAATAGGCTTTCCTGTCCCGACCGTTTCGCACTCTGCGCTGCGGCGCCGGCCTGCATGGCGACTTCCACCGCCGCCAGGCAGGCCGCGCGGTTTGCGTGCAGGGAATCAAAGGCGCCGCATTTAATCAGTGATTCCAGCACCGATTTATTCATCACCCGCAAATCGACGCGCTCGCAAAAATCGTACAAACTGGTGAAGGGCTGGACAGCGGCGGGGGGGCTGGGAGCCGCGGCGGCAAGTCGCCGAAGAAGGCGACTCGACAAGGCGAGCGGTGAAATGCCGCTTCCACCAGGGGCGTCGCTGGCGGAAGCCGGTACAGCGCTGCACTCCGCTGCGCCTTGAGTGGTCCGTGCCCGAGGATTAAGGGGCTCGCCGGCCGGGACGGAATTGCACTGCGCTCCGATCTCACCTAAGCTCGGCCCGCCATTCACCATTCGCCCGGACACGATCGCTTCGACCGCACTTTGCCCAACGCCCTTGACCGCCGCGAGGCCGAACCGAATCGCGCCTTGAACCGCGGTAAAATCCGCCGTGCTTTGGTTAATGTCCGGCGGTAGAATAGCCACCCCCACCGCTCCGTTCGGCTGCTCCAGAAAGCGACACTCCTCGATGTATTCGGTGATTTTGGCCTGATCGGCCATTTCAAAGGTCAGCAGCGCCGCCATATATTGCAGAGGGAAATAAGTCTTCAAATACGCGGTTTGGAACGCCACAATGGCGTAACGCGTGGAGTGGCTTTTATTGAAGCCGTAACCGCCGAATTCTTCGATCAGTGCGAAGAGTTGTGCGGCCTGAGCCTCGCTGATGCCGTTACGGATGGCCCCGCGGATAAAATGCTCCCGTTCGGCGGCAATAATTTCGGTCTTTTTCTTGCTGATGGCCTTGATAATCTTGTAAGCCCGGGCCAGCGGAATATCGCCCAACTGGTTGAAGATCCGCATTACCTGTTCCTGGTACACCATAATGCCGTAGGTTTCAGCCAGAATTTTGTCCATGACTGGGTGCACCTGCGGCACCGGTTGGCGGCGATGTTTGCGGGCACAGTAACTGGGGATAAGCTCCATCGGGCCGGGGCGGAATAGCGCATTGGCGGCAATTAAATCTTCGATGCGGTCTGGCTTCATCTTGATGAGCAGTTCGCGCATGCCGGGCGATTCAAACTGAAATACGCCCTTGGTGCGGCCGCACTGGAACACCGTCCGATAGACCCGCGCATCGCCCAGATCGATTTTTTCCAGATCAATGCGGCCAGGTCGACCTGGAACGGCGGGATGTGCCGCTGGCGCCGGCGCGGCCCCTTCGCCGAACGCGGGCCGCGGAGGCAGCCCCCCGGCAAAATCCTTTTCGATCAATTGCAGCGCTCGCTCCAGAACGGTCAGCGTCCGCAATCCCAGGAAATCCATTTTCAACAAGCCGGCCCTTTCGCACGTCGGGCCGTCCCATTGCGTCATGACGTCCGAGCCGCGTTTGTAAAGCGGCACTACTTCGTCAATCGGTTTGTCGCAGACAATCACGCCCGCGGCATGCATGCCGGCATTGCGACAGAGGCCCTCGAGCCGCAGGGCGATATCGATTAGGCGGGTGACCTGCGGATTTTCCTGATACAGTCGTTTCAGGTCCGCGGTCTGCAGGGCGTTTTTGAGCTTTACGTTCAAGCCGGCGGGAATCAGTTTGGTTATTTTGTCCACGTCCGACAGGGGCATTCCCAGCACGCGACCGACATCCTTGATGGCGGCCTTGGCCCCGAGCGTGGAAAAGGTGATGATTTGGGAAACATTGCCGTATTTCTGCCGGACGTATTCGATGACTTTACTCCGCCCCTCCTGGCAGATGTCGATGTCGATATCCGGCATTTCGGACCGGCTGGGGTCCATGAACCGTTCGAACAACAGGTCATAGCGCAGCGGGTCCACATCACACAGGCCCAAGGCGTAACCCACCAGAGTGCCGACGCCCGAACCGCGGGCCCCCGCCGGAATACCGGCTCGGCGGGCGTAGCTGCAGAAGTCCCAGACGATCAGAAAGTAACTGGAAAACCCCTTGCCTTGGATGACCTTCAGTTCCTGCTCCAGGCGCTGGCGCAGCGTGTCGTCACACTGGCCGTAACGCCGCTGCAGCCCCTGCTCACAGAGCTGGCGCAGGTAATCGTCGGCGCTGGGGACACGGCCGGTGTGCGGATCCACCGGCGGCGTGTAAACCGGGGCATGCCGGCGGGAAAAATCCAACTCCAGGTTGCACCGGTCCGCGATCTGGAGCGTATTGTCGCAGGCTTCGGGCCAGTCCTTGAAGATCGCCCGCATTTCCAGCGGGCTTTTCAGATAGGCCTGGCGGGAATAATGCAGGCGGTCCTTGTCATCGAGAGTTTTGCCCATGCTGATGCAGCAGAGCACGTCGTGGGCTTCATAATCTTCCGCCGCGCAGTAATGATAATCGTTGGTGGCCACCACCGGACAGCCGGCGCGCCGCGCCACCTCCAGCAATTGCGGCAGTTGCGCTACTTGGGCCGGCTCATGATGATTCTGCAATTCGATGAAGAAATCACGGCCGAACATCTCTTTGTATTCGCCGGCGACGTTTACCGCGGCGGAGAGGTCGTTACGCCCCAGACAGGCCGCTATTTCCGTGCCCAGATGTCCGTTCATGACGATCAGACCTTCGGCATAATGGGCCAACAGTTCCTTGTCGACGCGCGGACGATAATAAAGGCCTTCCAGGTAGGCCAGGGACGCGAGTTTAAGCAGGTGTTTGTAGCCGGTCTGGTTTTTCGCCAGTACGACCAGGTGATAGGCGGCGTCTTTGATGCCATGCGCATCCCGGTCCCAGCGCGAGCCGGGGGCAACATAAAGCTCGCAACCGAGGATCGGCTTAAGCCCCAGCCCTTTCGCCTCCTGATAAAAATCCACCAATCCAAAAAGGTTACCGTGATCCGTCAGCGCCAGGGCCGGCATGCCTAATTCCACGGCCCTGGCACAGAGCCTTTGCACCGGCGCTCCGCCGTCGAGTAAGGAATAGTGGGAATGCCCGTGCAGATGGACAAAGGAATTATTTGGACTGACCATGCGTTCGCCTTCGCGCGGAAATTACATTGCGGATTTAACCACAAATCATAGAGTGTGACCAGCCCGCGGGAGCGTCGGTGGGTTATCCGTTCAGGCCGCGGGGCGACGAAATCAACCACAAAATAGCCAGCGCGGCCCAGCGGCAACCAAAATAACACAAACCATTTACAATTATGCGGATAACCCGGACCGCACGTAGAATGATGGCCAGACTTAGGAGCGGATGATGCAGCAGGAAGTCAAGGCGGTAACCACCAGCGCCGGGGCTGGCGCTCAGTTGGTGTCGACGGGCATGCGCCCGCCGCTGGCGACGTCTCCTACGGAAAACGCCCCCGTTGCCCCGCGCGGCGCTGCGGATGCAGCCGGCTCAAAGCTGACCATCACCGTGCTCGGCTCCGGCACTTCCACCGGTGTGCCGATGATCGGCTGCCATTGTCCGGTTTGCACCAGCGCGGATCCGCGCGACCGGCGCTCGCGCTCCAGCCTGGCGGTTCATTACGACGAACATCACATTTTGATCGATTGCAGTCCGGAACTGAGGCTGCAGGCGCTGGCGGCAAAGCTGGACCGTGTGGACGCTGTGGTCTTTACCCACGCCCATGCCGACCATATTTTCGGCCTGGATGATCTGCGGCGTTACAACAGCATCTTGGGCGGCCCGTTGCCCATCCACGCTTCCCCGGAGACGTTAACCGCGCTCCGACGTTTTTTCCCGCACGCCTTTGCCAAGCCCGTGGAAGAACGGCTTTTCCGCCCCGAGCTGGAGCCGCATCCCATCGATGGTCCGTTTGATCTTTTGGGGACTCTCTGGCGCCCCCTGGAGTTACCGCATGGCCGCGGCGCCGTGCTGGGTTTTCGCATCGGGGCCTTCGCCTATTGCACCGATTGTTCCGATGTGCCTGAAACGGTCCTGTGCCAATTGCAGGGCCTGGACGTGCTGATTCTGGATGCCCTGCGCCCGAAGCCCCATCCCACGCATCTGTGTTTTTCCCAGGCTCTGGCGATTATCGAGCGCTTAAAGCCACGCCGCGCTTTTTTCACCCATCTTTCGCATGACGTATTCCAGGCCGAAGCCGAAGCGCAGCTGCCGCCCCACGTGCGCCTCTGCTACGATGGTCTGACCCTCACCCCAGATGTCCGGAGCGCTGCAGATCAATGATCCAGGACGGCGTTTGATCCAGGTATGTCCGCAGCTGCCGGCCGCGGTGCGTGTAGTACCAAGCCATCCAGCCCTGCACGATGAGTCCGAAGGCAACGATGCTGCCGTAGGCCACGTATAACATCAGGAACATGGCCTCCCGCACCAAGTGGGTCAGCCCGCCCACCTGCCTTGCCCCGCCCGACGTGGCCGTGCCCGAAAGCAGGGTCGACTTATACTGGTCCAGGCCGCGGTCAATCCAATGGCCGCTGAAACCGAGCTTGAGCTGCAGCATCCACCAGCCTCCGATCAGAATGAAGATGGCGCCCAGCAACAGTTGATTCAGGCGCAACTTGGCGAAGACCTTCGGCCGCAGGCGACGGATCTGTTCGGCACCGCGGTACTCGATAACGCCGGCGGCAAACATCCAAAGGCCCATTACCAACGCCCAAAAATGCAGGCCTGACACGACCGCAAGCAACGCGGTAATTACGCCGCAAAAAACCAGGCTGACAAACGCCCGATGTGCTGCCCGGGCCGCCCGCAGCACGGGGGCGATACGCAATCGGGCTTGCCCGAGTTGCACGAGCTGTTCCTGAGTCAGAGGAGCGGACTTCGGATCGGTTTTCGACCCAGCGCCGGGCGCAGGAGAAGATGGTGATGATGACGCCATAGATACCCCGATTTTACCCCGGAGCATGGCGGCTACAAGGGCTGAACCGGACCGCGGTCCAAGGGAGGGTGTGGCCACGTTTTTTTAAGCGGTGCTCGGGCTGCCCCAGCGGGATGGCAAAACCGAGTTGAGGATGGCCAGATGAGATTTCAGCGCCGTCAAGCTCGCTGAGTGCGAACCGACCGCCCGACCGCGAACCGAACGCCCCATAGCCGGCCATGTCCCCATGGCCGCTGCGAACGCACCTGAACCTGCCTGCCTTGAACCGTTGGCCCTTACGTCTTGCCAAGCCCACCCGACGATTTTCCCGCGCATGGTCGGCGGTCTTGACAGAATGGAAGGGAGTATTACACTTTGGTCATGGGCCGGGCGGGGGGCTTGGCTGGCGAAGGCGAACGTTAGGGGCTATGGTGGGTGGACTGGTTTGCACGGGGTACCGTTGGCCGGGCCAAAGATCTCGCGGATGCATGGCGGTCTGATAGGGTTGGTTTAAAGTTAGTGGTTGTTCCAACAGGAGGCGGCCTTGAACACGTTAACCAAAATTTTCGTAGTGTTACAGCTGGTGCTGGCGCTCGTGTTGGCGGTTGTGGTGGTCGTTTTTGCCTATAAGCAGGGTAACTATCGGCACGCTGTGGCGGTGCAGCAGAAGGCGCGTATCGCCGCCGCCGCGGCGCTGGCACTGGCCGAAACCCAAAACGCGGACTTGCAGCGGCGATTGATCGCCACTGAAAAAGCGGCCACTGCGCAGGCGGGACGCCTGCAGTCCCAACTGCTGGCCCTGCAGGCGAAACGGGCGGCCGATCAGACCCGTCTGGCCCGGTTGGAGGCGCAGGCGGGGCAAAGCCGCACCAACGTCGCACTCCTGACCAACACGGTTCATTCACTCAACGCGCAGGTGGCTGCCGCCACCTCCCAACTGAATGCCCTGCGCCCGGAAGTGCTCAAGTACATCAACGAGAACGCGCAGCTCAACCGCCGTATCTATGAAGTAACCGATGACAGCAACATCGAAAAGAAGACCATTCAAACCCTGCAGGAAAATATCGCGGCGCTGAATCATCGGCTCAGGTTGAGCGCGGCTCGTCCAACCCAGCGGCAGGCCGCGCTCGGTGCGGCGCTGGCCGGCGTTTATACCCCGGTGCTCGTCAACGGGCGGGTTCGCCATGTGCGGCATTTCCAAGGCCGCATTTACGTCAGCACCACGCTGGGGACACGGGACGGTGTGCGCAAGGGCACGCGGCTGGTCGTGTATCAGGACCACCGCTATATTGGCGACATACTCGTGCAGAATGTAGATGCCACCGAGTCGGTCGGGGTGGTGACCCTGCACGCCCCGGGCGCGGTGATCAATAACCACGACCTGGTGATGAGTGGCCCGGGTCTGTAAGGGAACCGTCGCAGCGAAGTTGGCCGGCGAAGGCAGGAAGGTTGTAGGTGCAGCATGTCGCGTGGCAGTCCCCCTGGTGGAATTCGGATCAATCCGCAGCCCAATGTGTACACGGTCCTGGCGTTGATCGGCGCTTTGGCCACCTTGGGCGCCTTGATTTTCGTTCTTATCCAATATCAGGCCTTGGTCGGACTTTAACGTGTTTTTTGACGTTTTTCTCGGGTGGTTCTCACTGGATATGGGTATCGACCTGGGAACCTGTAACACGCTGGTCTGCGTGCGGGGCCAGGGAATTGTCCTGAACGAGCCTTCCGTGGTCGCGGTGCGCAAAGGCACCAACATTGTCCTGCAAAACGGAAACGCGGTGGGCTTGGCGGCCAAGGAAATGCTCGGCAAGACCCCCGGCAACATCACCGCCATCCGGCCTTTGCGCTATGGCGTGATCAGCGATTTTGAAATCACCGAGGCGATGCTGACCTATTTTATCCGCCGCGTCCATGGCCGGCGGCGCTTCATTAAACCGCGGGTCGTCATCGCGGTGCCCACCGGCATCACGGCGGTCGAAAAGCAGGCCGTCTTCCATTCCGCCCTGCGCGCCCAGGCCCGGCAGGTGTATCTGGTTCCCGAGCCTATGGCGGCCGCGATTGGGGCTAATCTGCCCATCACCGAACCGACGGCCAGCATGGTCGTGGATATAGGCGGCGGCACCACCGAGGTGGCCCTGTTGAGCATGATGGGTATGGCGGTCTCCGAGTCGATCCGCACGGCGGGGGACAATTTTGACGAAGCCATCACCAACCATATGAAGAAAACGTATAATCTGATGATCGGTGAACAGTTCGCCGAGCGCATCAAGATTGAGATTGGCTCGGTTAGCGCCACCGGCCCCGAAACCACCATGGAGGTCCGGGGCCGCGACATGATCAGTGGTTTGCCTCGCAAGTGCACCGTCACCAGTGAGGAAATCCGTGAAGCCTTGCAGGAGCCGACGGGAAAAATTACCGAGGCGATTGTCCACACGCTCGAGCGCGTGGAGCCGGAACTGGCCGCCGATTTAGTGGAGAATGGCATTACCTTGGCCGGAGGGGGAAGCCTTCTGCGCGGCATCGATAAGGTTATTCAGCAAGCCACGGGTCTGCCCGTTCGCCTCGCCGAGGATCCGCTGACGTGTGTCGCCCGTGGCACCAATGTGTTCCTTGAGAACCTGGAAGCCTGGAAGGACACCGATGCTGTGGAGTCGGACGTGGACAATTTATAGCGGTCCGCGCTCCGTGCTGAGCGCTCAGTCCTGGCCCGCTGTGTGGCGCTGGCGCATCGTTGAAGGCGGATAGCTGAAAGCGGATCTCTGATCACCGGTCGCGGACCGTACTTCGTTAAAATGGTTCGTCTCACACCCCGCCGCTGGTTCTGGCTGCTTAACGCCGCCGCGTTGCTGTGCCTGGTCCTGTCCAGTCGCCAAGTGCGCCTGGTCCGTCCACCCCAGGCCCTGGCCACGCACGTCATCCAGGCCGTGATCGCCCCGGTCGCCGCGGGATTGTACCTCGTGCAGAGTTCCCTGGAGCGCCTGTGGCCTGCTCGGTCGGGATCGGCCGGGGCCAGCGCGGTACTGCGGGCGCGTTATGAGAATCAGATCGCCCTGCTGCAGGCCCGTCTTGCCATCTTGGAACGCATGGTTCGCGCGGCGGACCTTATCCACCGGAATTTCCCAGGTCTGGCGGCGACCGACCTATGGGCCGCCAACGTGGCTGGCTTTTCCACCAGCGGCGTGGACGAATGCACGCTGGATCAGGGTTGGCGCGACAACCGGCGCATCCGCGCCGGCGACGCGGTCATGCATGCGTTGGCTCTGGTGGGTCGCGTGATTTCCGTCGGCCCGGAAACGTCCACGGTGCGCCTTCTGACCGATCCGGCGATGAAGGAAAATGTCTGGATTGTTCGTGGGCGAGGCGGTCCGCGGGTGGCACGGGCGCCCCGGGAAAACGCCGCGGCCGACCTTCGCGCTGGGAATCGACCATTGGATCAGGCCGTCAGTCGTCGGCTTTGGGCCGGCACGATTATTTCCACGGAAGCCCTCGTGGAAGGAACCGGCGCCGACGGTTTAAGCTGCCGACTGGATGGCGCCATTGGCGCAGCGCCGCCGCAGCCGGGCGATCTTATCGTGCTGCATGATAACGACTGGCCTGCGGCGGTGACCGGCGCCGTGCTCGGCGCCATTGTCCGTGTGGCCCGGTCTCCGCGCACCAGTTTGCGCTGGCATTTACGTATTGCGCCGCGCGTGGCGATATCCCGGACCCGGCAGGTGCTGATTGTGCTGACGCGGCGGCGTTGAAGACGGTGAAAGAGACTCATGACGGCGACCATCCTTTTGATCGGTCTGGTGCTGGCGCTGCTGATCGCCTTGGCCGTGGGGCTGCGCCTCTATGGCGAGCGAATCGGTGGCGAAATCCGCAGCCGCTTGGATGCCTTGGAGAAAAACCTGGACCGTGGCGAGCGGTTGGCCGGCGAAGAAAGTTCCCACCAGCGTACGGAAATCCAGGAATTGCAGCGGAACACCCGGGAGGAAATCACGGGCGCCGTCAAAAAGGCCAATGATGCGCTGCTGCTGAACCTGCAGCAATTGACCCAGTCCAACGCGGCGAAACTGGACGCGGTGCGCGAGGCCGTGGAATCGCGGCTGGATAAAGTCCGCGCCGCGATGGAGGAGCGCCTCGGTCAGATGCGTGCCGATAACAACAAGAATCTGGAACAAATGCGCCAAACCGTGGATGAAAAGCTCCAGGGGACTCTGGAAAAACGCCTCGGCGAATCGTTCAAACTGGTCACGGAACGGCTGGAACAGGTGCACAAGGGTTTGGGGGAAATGCAGACGCTGGCCGCCGGTGTCGGTGATTTAAAACGCGTGCTGACCAACGTGAAAACCCGCGGCGTCATGGGGGAAGTGCAATTAAATGCGTTGCTGCAGGACCTGCTGGCGGCGGATCAATACGCCGCCAATGTTGTGGTCCAGCCCGGCAGCGCCGAGCGCGTTGATTTTGCGATCCGGCTGCCGGGCCGCGGTACGGACGTCGCCGCCCCGCTATGGCTGCCTATCGACGCAAAATTTCCGATGGAGGACTACCAGCGGCTGGTGGCGGCGCAGGACGCCGCGGATGCCGCCGCCGTGGAAGAGGCGGGGCGTCGGCTGGAAACGGCGATCCGCACGGTCGCGGCGGGCATCGCCGCCAAGTACATTCATCCGCCCGAGACCACGGACTTCGCCTTTTTATTTTTGCCGACGGAGAGTCTGTTCGCGGAAGTGCTGCGCCGCCCCGGTTTGTTTGAAACCATTCAGCGGGTTCACCGCGTCACGATCGCCGGCCCCACCACGCTGGCGAGCATGTTGATGAGTTTGCAGATGGGCTTTCGTACGTTGGCCATCGAACAGCGTTCCAGTGAGGTCTGGGAGTTATTGTCCCGTGTCAAAACGGAATTTGGAAAGTTCGGCGAAGCCTTGGCACGCGTGCGGAAAAAACTGCATGAAGCCACCACTTCCATCGAACAGGTCACGGTTCGCAAACGGGCGATGGAATCCGCTCTTAAAACCGTGCAGACGCTGCCCACCGCGGCCGCCCCGGACGTGATGCTGCCCGGACCGGCGCCGGAAAACGGCGTGGCGGATGCGAAGGGCACAGCGGGGCGCCCCGAACCCTGACCCGAACGGTTCAGTACCCGCGATGGCGGCGGACGCCAGAGCGCCGTCCAGCCCGGGGCGGGTAAACCAGGGCGGGTTGGATCGGAGCTTCCGTTCACACCCGGCCATAAAGGTATTCATTCAGGTAGTGGATGGTGATTTCCTGGTGGCTGGCGTGATGGGCGTTCAGGTCGCCAATCGAGATCAACCCCACCAAACGGCCGTCCTCGTCGCACACGGGCAGATGGCGCACCCGCCGATTTTTCATAATGGCGCTGACGTCCTCCACCGGCGTATCCGGGCGGCAAACAATCACCTCCGTGGTCATCACCTGTCCGACCGTAACGGTGCGGGGATTTTTTTCCTCGGCGACGATGCGGGTCAGCACGTCACGTTCGCTTAAAATGCCGACCACCTGATCCGCCTCCATGACCAGCAGCGATCCGACCCGATGGCGATTCATCTGATGGGTCGCATCCAACACGCTCGCCCGGGGGGAAATGGAATGCACCCGGTTGGGTTTGCCGCGTAAAATATCAGCCACAGTGGCCATCGGAGCCTCCTTTCCTTCGCAACGATATGTGTACACTCCTCCACGACGCGACAGCATGTGCCTATACCACTATAGCTCGTTGCGGCGCTATTTCAACATTGTGAATAAGTTAACGAAGTTGCGGTATGCCGCGGCGTCCAACCGTCGCATCGCCCGGCGTTCCGCACCCCTGGATCCGCAGTAGGCGCTGCGTCTCCGCGCGAACCGGATAAAATAAGAGGCATGTTACTGGAGAAAATCCTTGTTCAGGGCGAGCAGCGCGGCTCCGAAACGGCTATTATCGACGATCGCCGCAGTGTCACCTTCCGCCAACTTTCGTTGGCGGCTGACATCATGGCCGGTCATCTGGACCGTGGGACCGGCGATCAAGACAAAATCGGCTTGCTGCTGCCTCAATCCGGCGCTTTTGCTGCGGCCTTTCTGGGCGTGCGCTGGTCCGGGCGCATCGCCGTGCCGCTGAATTATCTGCTTCGCGCCGCGGAACTGATTGCCGTATGCCGGGACGCAGGCTTGAAAACCATTGTGACCATGCGCTATTTTCAGGAACTCGCCCCAGCGCTGCGCCAAGCCGGTTACCGTGTGATCTTTATGGAAGATGTGTCTTTTATCGCGCCGGCCACGCGCCTGCGCCGTGCGGCCGGAATAAAGCGGCGACTGCCGCCGCAGCGGCCGTCAGACGTGGCGGTGATCATTTATACCAGCGGAACCGCGGGCGAACCAAAAGGAGTGATGCTTACCAACCGCAATCTGGACTCCAACGCCGCCGCCGCGATTGAGCACGCCCGCTTCCAGCAACAGCTGTCTTTTCTCGGCATCCTGCCGATGTTCCACACCTTGGGCCTGATGGGTTGTCTGCTGGCGCCGCTAAGCCTGGGGTGCCGGGTGGTTTACCAGGCCCGCTTCAGCCCCATGGCGGTGTGCGAGGTGATTTCCCGGCACCAAATCGAGGTGTTGATCGCCGTGCCGACCATGTTTGCCATGCTCGTGCGCGCCAAAGATGCCCCGCGTCAGGCGCTTTCCAGCGTGCGTTATGCGATCAGCGGCGGTGAACCGCTTTCAGCTTCCCTGACGCAGGAATTCCACGCGAAGTTTGGTCTGACGCTGCTGGAGGGATTCGGTTTGACCGAAACGTCGCCTCTGGTGAGTTTCTCCGTACCGTGGGCGCACCGGCCCGGCAGTGTCGGCCGACCGTTGCGCGACGTGCAACTTCGGATCGTGGACGAGCAGGAGCGTTCGTTGGGACCGAATCAGGATGGTGAACTATGGATTAAAGGGCCCAATGTGATGAAAGGTTATTACCACAATCCTGCCGCGACTGCGGCGGTCCTGCGCGAGGATGGATGGCTTAAAACCGGCGATCTCGCTCATCTCGACGCCGATGGCTTCCTCTACATCACCGGCCGCAAGAAAGAAATGATCATCATGGCCGGCGAAAAAATTATGCCCGGGGAGATCGAAGAAGTGCTGCGCCAATATCCCGGCGTGCTGCTGGCCGCGGTCATCGGGGTGAAAGACCCGCAGCGCGGCGAGTGCCCGGTGGCGTTTTTGCAGCTGGAACCGGAGTTGAAAGAAAAGCCGAGCGCCCAGGAGATTCGCGCTTTCGTGCGGCGGCAGCTGGCGCCGTATAAAACGCCGCGTGACATCTATTTTGTGGACGCTATGCCGCGTTCCGCCACCGGGAAAATTCTCAAACGCGGCCTGCAAGTACCAGACTGACCGGCCGCCAGGAGCGGTCGGGGTTGATAACACCTTAATCCGATCGTTCGAGGTAGCGGTACCCGCCGGTGTGGCGGGATTTATTGGCGAATGCCGGCCATTAGTGATAGTGCCAAATCCCCAACCGTCTTAGCGGCGGTATTTATGCCGTCCGTCGGCACGTCCTTGCCCCAAAATCTGGCCACACCCGATGCCCGCCGGGAAACCAGCAGCGGATGGCGCCGTTGCCGCCGCCCGTCAAAACCGTCCAGTAGAATAGTTTATAAATCTTGTCCCCCGCCCTCACCCCGGCAGAATCCGCCACACCAATAGCTCGCCGGGTGCCAATCGCAAGGGAACCTGCAATTGGTCATGGGACGCGTTGGACGCGGAGCCGGCGACAGGCTGGCCCGTGGCCGCGTTGAGCAGATGGTAATTCCCTGGCGGCAAATCCAGTCCCTTCAAGTGAATGCTTACCACCCCCTGGTAAGAACGACCGGGATGCCAGCCGCTTAAGGTAAGCCAGGCGCTGTGAGCTGCCGGCTCCACGGCGGGGACCACTTCCACCGCGTCCCCGCCGGCGGGCGCGTAGGTGACGTAGGGCGATGCGTACCGGGTCAGTTGAGAAGCCCGCTGCAACAGATGCCCCCCGTGCGCCGCATAAGCCGCCAGCGCTGGATCGGTCCGTCCATTCAACGGCAGAATCGCCCGAAAACGCTTCAGGTGGATCACACCCGCCTTGACCTCTTGATCCGTCACCACGGTGAAGGCCAGCGGCGTCTTGCGCCACATCCCAGCCAGGCGATTGGCCATCCCCGCCAGCGCCATTGGCTTGGTAAAAGCGGGATGGTACGACACATAAACCGCCACCGGCTGCAACGGGTAAGCGCCGCGGATTCGGCTTAACGTGGGAATCCAGCGGACGTAGGCTGGATAGCCTACCTCAAACTCGCGCCCGCCGTGATATAGAAAAAAGTCCATCCCCACGTCCCGCGGGGCTCCAAAACTGTAATGACCAAGAAACTCAGCGATCTCAGCGTGAAGCCCCGTTGATCGGGGTGTCCACTCCTGGAAAAGCGGTACTCCGTAGTCCAAGGCCAAACTGTTGAAGAGCAATCCCAAGCCGGTGTGATCGGCATCGTCCAGCACCACGCTCACCTGGTAGCGACGGGCCAGCTGGAAAAATAGATCCGCGATATTAAAAGCCCCGCCCGCACCGCTAAAGCCACCACCCCAATAGTAATACAGCGGCGCTGCGGTCTGGCGGCGGACCAATGCCGTGAGGCGGCCGTAGGTTTCTTTCACCGACCAGCGCCGAAAATGCTGATAAACCGAAAAGAGCTTCTGGCCAGGTTTTGCGGCGGGAATCGCGCTCCAACTTTTGAATCGGGTCTGATAGCGCCGGTTAAAGGCGCCGATAGAGTGATAATACGCCGGCAACCAGCGGTGGTGAAAACACGCCACGTCCTGCGGCGCGTAACCATTAACCCCCTTGCCGCCGGGCGGAGGTCCCCACATATAGTCCAGCCAGCCGAAGTCCAGAAAAGCGCCGCCAAAACCGGGATTACTCCTGATGTGAGCGATGGTTCTTGTGACGTAGTTGAAATAGGCGCGGCGATTAAACCGGCTCCACCATGTGGGCACCTGCGCTGTCACGCCCGATGATCCGAGGTCATAGCGGGTGATCCATCCCGGTGGATTGCCGCCCCAGACGGAATACCAGAAGATCGGAAGAATGCGAATATGCGCGGCCGCGGCGTGGGCCAGCGTTCCATCCAGTAAGCTAAAATCGAATCGGCCGGACTGTGGCTCCACCGCGGCCCAGGCCATATTCATCTCCGCATAGTGGATGCCCTGTGCAGCTAAATGGGCGAAAGTCCGCCGCGACCAGGAATGCGGCGGCGTGGCCGCGGCATAGGCCACGGTGGCGTAGACCACCCGCAGATGCATCCGAAAGAAGCGACTCCGCCGGCTTAGGCGCAGATAGATATAGCTGTTCTGCCCCGCGAATATTTCAGCGCTCCGGCCGGCGACTATGCCGCGGGTGTAGATGCTGTCGCCAACGTGCCCGCCGAATTCCACCTGTTTCATCTGGTGATCGGTATTGGCAGCGGCTTTCCCCGCGCCGCCCGTATTGAAGATAATGCTGGCCGTAGGACCGGACCACCTGGTTCGCCGCAGGCGGCGCGGTTGCAGGGAAAGGACAACCTGATGCACCGCGATGCCCGATGAACCCACCAACCGCAGGTCAGCGCCGGCATTTTGCCGTCCGGCGAAGTTCACGCCGGTGAGTTTCCAGGTGTGCGTGCGCCAAACGCCCTGACCGGCGGGAAAGATGGCGGGCGTAGCCAGGTAGGCGCTGGAGAGGGGGCCTGGCGAAGGCCCGGCGTTATACTGGATATTCAGGGCGCTGCTGCCGGACGGTGACCAGGCGAGTTGGACCGCCCAAATAGGCCTTTCGGTCGCAGCCGCCTGTATCTCCCCAACCGACGGCGGTTTCGCTTTGGCTGCGGCTTTCGATGTCGGCTGCGTGGAACTTCGCGGCGAGCAGGCCGCAAGCAAAAAAACAACCGCTGTAACGGCTGTGGCGGCGGTTAAAGCCCATACCGGCCGGTGAAAACCCGGCTGCGCCGGGCCGGGACGCCGCGCCTCAACTATTGCCTTCCGTTTACCCCATATTCCCTGCGACATTTGACAACCTCCTCTTTATCCAAGTCCGCCTGGGGACGGATCCGCTGCGGCGGACCGGGGCAGCGCGCCGCGGCGCCCATCGTCCAAGCCGGGGCGGAGCGCAGCGCCGCCCCGGGTGTTAAGCACACCCATCGGCCGGATCATGCACAACCCCCAGCTTGAACGACCACGACCAGGCGCCCAGCCCCTGTTTGTGGAGCACGTACGCATAAGCATTGCGCTGGTGACTGGGATCTTCCACTGGTTTAAAATCACCGCCTGGCGCCCAGACCTCACCGGGCGCTGTGCCTTGATCGCACGCGAGGACTTCCACTTAGCGTGCCCGATGATTACGCGCATCAGAGGCATCGTGTCCGGCAACTCAGCCAACAGGTGAGCATGCCGCGCACTCACAGCGACCGCGAGCACCCGTATCCCCGCCTCCCGCAGATAGGCCAGGATGGCTTGGCCAACTGCGCCGCGCAAAACCGCCGGCAGCTCAATTTCTCCGCCACTGCGTTTTCGACAATAATTGTATAAGCCCGCATGTTCACCCGCCGGAGGAGGATGTTTGTAGTCACCGGAGCTGTGGCGCTTGTGCCCCCGGCTGCGCCAGCCCCGGGGATCACCCGGCAGCCAGCTGCCCTTTGTGGAGAACGTGACCAGCCGCCAGCGATAACCCGGACGGGGCACGGGGGAGTCTCCTGAAAGTGTGCCGGCGGTACACGGGGAATACCCAGGGCGACGCTCGACCACTCGCTCTGCCCTGGCTTGCCCTCGCGCCCCTGCGCCCACCACCCAGGCCGGGGCAGTGTGCCGCGCCGCGTATCACTCAAGTCCGCCCAACGGCGGATCGGCTACGGCGGACCGGGGCCGAGCGCAGCGCCGCCCCGGGTTGACCCGGCCAACCAATATAACTATCCGCTCGGCTCTTTCCCATTGCGGCCCCAAGTCATTGTCCGGCGGCCACATTCATCGCAATCTGGAAGCGTCGCGGGGAAGTCCCCGACGGACGCTGCACCATAAACTTTTCTCCAACGGTTGTGTTGCCGGAAATCACCGCCGAGGCGCAACGCGGCGTGATTTTCACCGCCATGCGCCCGGTCCAACCCCACTTGCTAAACAGGCAATTGCTGATGGTGGTCGGTGCCCCATCCAGTAGAAACGCCGGTTCACCCCGGCGATTCTTATCCCAGCTCATCAGCGTGCAGCCAATCAAGCTCACCGCCCCTTTCCCGCGCAACGTGCCAATGCGGTTCGACGGGCCCCAGAAGGAACAATTTTGCAGACATACCGACCCTTCGTTACTCGCTTCCACGATCAGCCCTTCGGATTCCGGCCGCTGATCCCCGACAAATTCGCCGTTCGTGATCAGTAATCCCGGCAACTGACTGTGCTCGACCACCACCGCGGCGCGGCCCGAGGCGTCCGAGCCCAAACCCACGAAGTTGCCGTTGCAGGCGCCATGCGGGCTCTTTACGAAATGGTAGCCAATGTTATAGCCCAGCACGAAAGTGTTGAACACATACTCCCAATCGCTGCGGGCAATGCGCAAGCCCTCGCCATGCGCGGAGACCCACTTGCCCATGGCGGGATTGTTGCCGGCCCAGAACGGCCAGAAATGGATATTCTCAATCCGGCCGATGTCGTAACATTGGTCGACATAAATTCCCGTCAGCAGCGGCTGGCCATAGACGCGGGCGATATAATGCCGCCCTGCCAGTTCTAGGTTCAGGCCTTGGTATGGATTGGTCAAAGCCACATCCAGTACCGCCAGGTTATCCCCGGAACCGTGCTGAAGGGTCCAAGGGTAGGGCGCCGGCTCCGTCGCTTGGGCATCCTGTTCAGGATAAAAAATGCCCAGACCGCGCAATGTAACGTTGTTACCTTGGCTGGTCAGAAAAGGCGTTCCATTCGGTTGGCCGCGGCCTTCCGTCGGCAGAAGAACCGTGCCTTTATTCGTGACCCACGCGGGCGGCGCCCGAAATTCGCCCTCCAGCGTGGTTTCCCCGGGCAGGGTCAGGTGGCCCTTAAAAAGGTAACGCCCCCCCGGAACCGTCACGATGCCGCCGCCCTGTGCATGCGCGTGATCCAGCGCTTTTTGAAACGCCGCGGTGTTGTCTTTATGTCCATCACCCCGCGCACCGAAGCGACAAACGCTAACCGCAGTGCCAGTGCAAGCCGCAAGGGGTGGCTCCGGCCACATCTCCGGCCCGGGGCGGGCCGCCACCGGAACCACCGCTCTGGCGATGCCAGCCCCCGCGGCTGCGCCTAAACCCGCCAGGCCCGCGGCACCTAAAAAACGCCGCCGGTTAAATCCGCGCGGTTTACACCCTCCGTTTGCCGTTTTCTCCAACATGCGATGCTCTCCTTAACAAGTTGTCCGGTTAGACGGCCCTTAACTGGCCGCGTTTAAACCAATCTTGGCTCGGTTACCGATCTGGTTACGGATCCGCATCCGGCCGTGAAAAAGGTTTCCGACAATCACCGCGGCCCCGGCGCCGCGTTCCAGGGCCACGTGTCGCCCGCCCGTACTGACAAATGCGCATCCTTGGACCATCAGGCCGCCGCCGCGCGCCACGATGGTCGGCGCCTTCCTCGGCCAGCCACTGAAACGGCAATTCGTAAAGCTGGCGATGCCATCTTCCAGCACTACCACCGAATCGGTCATAGGCCCGGCGCCGAACGCGCAGTTAGTAAATTTCACCGTCCCCGTGTTTCCCGCGGTCACATAAACCGAGGGCGACCCGCCGAATTGGCCGTTGAGGAACGAGACACCCCCCGCCTTGCCGGATTCCACCAGGACGGAAATCGACTTAGTCCCGGGCGCTCCTTCATCCGACCCACACTGCGTTAACAGCACATTGGGCGCCCCAGCCGGGGTATGCACAAAGTGGTAACCGATTTTGTGGGCGATGGCGAAACAATTCACCATGTACTGCCAGTCCGTGCGGCCTATCAGGAAAGCCGTGGTGTGCCGGGAAGTGAACTCCATGGCCCTTGGTTTCCAGAACGGCCAGAAATGCACATCCGTCACCCGCCCCACATCTTCGCATTTGTCAATGAACAATCCTGTCTTGAGCGGTTGGCCGTATAGCCCGTGAATGTAGTGCCGCCCACCGGTGACCGTGCCAAAATCCACCCCCTGCCAGGGATTCAGTAAAGTTACGTTCACCAGCGAGCCATTGTCGGACAGTTGGCGCACCGTCCAGGGATATTCCACCGGTCGCTCGGGGGCGGTCTGCTCCGGATAAAGAATAGCCAAGCCGTATAAAGTGCCATTTTGCCCCAGGGAAATCAGTGGCCTGCCGTCAGGTCTCCCCCTGCCCCCCACCGCCAGCAGCAGGCTGCCGTAATTATGATCCACCGCCCCGCGATTAGGAGCCCGGAAAATTCCCTGCAAGGTCACATCCTGCGGCACGTGCAGGGATCCCCGGATCAAGTATTCGCCCCGCGGCAGCAGTACCACATTGCCGCGTTGCTTGCCGGCGGCGTCGAGGGCCTTCTGAATGGCGGCGGTGTCATCGGTTTTGCCGTCGCCGCGGGCGCCGAAGTTATAGACGCTCAAATACTGTTCGGGGGACACCATGCCCGGCGGCCCCAGAAGCGTCGGCATAAAGGGCGCTGGCGCAGGGGCCGGCGGCACAGGCGGCGGCCCAGACATAGCCGTGGCCGCCATAGCGCTACCGCCGTGGCCGCCCGGAGTCGCCGCCGCCAGGCCTGCCAGGGCGGCGCCGGCGAAAAACCTCCGCCGGCTAAGACTCGGACGGTGGCGCCGCGGCTCCTCCGTGTTTTCCAACATACCCTGTTTCCGATCCGTGTTATTCATGGTTTTTCCCTATAGGCGCCGTGCTTCAATACGCGGCGTTCCAGGCGGCCGCTGCTGTCTTTGGATTCACCGTTCGCACCGGCATCATACACGTATCGAAGGGAGGCCTGATCGTGCGAATCCGCACAATTTGCCCCCAGCCGCCGTGTTGATACGACAGACCGACCTGATTGGTGTCCGTGGCGCCGTGGACGACGCCCGCGGCGGTGGTGTAGGTAAAGATATTGTCGCCATTCTCACCCACGTAAGGTGAAGTTTCCCAAGCCACGTGGTCGTCGCCGAAGCCCACGTTCTGGCCATCGCCGGCGTGGTTGCCGGAATTGTATATGTACGGGCCATAAGTGTTGGCCGTCGGCAGGGTCGTGGTGATGCGCTGACAGACGCCCTGGCCTGCCCCGTAATCGTTGTTCACGATCCAGCCGGAATGGGGGCCACCATCCGCCGGGGCCATATCGCTAACCAGCGGCACTTTGCCGTTCGCGTGCGCCGTTGCCCACCACTCGCCGGGGTGTCGATGAAGCCATCCCAGCGTATTCCAGCCCCACGGCACGGCAAAAGAATAACTTATTCCCCGGCCATAATTGAACATAAATCCCCATCCGGACCCCTGATTGCGGGCTACCGCCCCGAAATCGCCGTTGGCGCTCCTGATCTCGCCGTTGCCGCTATATTCCAGGGACGGTGCTTTGGCAATGGGGTCGGACGGGCAGATGAACTTCACTGGTCGGATGTAGCCCTCCAGCGCCATCATCCAGGGGCCGGCCAATGGCTGGAACGTGCCAAGCCGTTGGGGGGAATACCATTGTTTTATCACAGCCTTGGCGGTTTGACCGGAAAACCACAGGCTCTTGCCGCCCTGCGCCGCCGCCAGCCACCCCGGTGCGGTCGGGCCATTAACCAGCACGGTGTCGTCGGCTCCAGCCGTGCCGGCGGATGGAAAGTCGCCGTGGTTCACCTGCGCATAACTGACCATCGACTGGATAATCTCCCGCACATTGGCCGCGCACACGGCCCGCTTGGCCAGCTTCCGCGCCCGGCTCAAGGTGGGCAGCAAAACAAAGCCGAAGACACTTACAACACCGACCACCGTCAGCAGCTCGGTCAGCGAAAGGCCGGACTGCCACCTGTACCGCGCCCCCGCGGGATTGAAATCCCGGGGTACCGGCAGCGGCGCACGGCTGCTAAGCCGGACCGGCCGCCGCGCCGCTCCCGGGGCGGCGGGAACGTGGGTGTGGTGGCAAGAGGTACAGCTCCCCTGCGGAGGGTTCAAGGCACGGTCTTCGCGTGGCATGCGCTATTCTCCTGAATCACTATCATTACCGGACTAGGACGGCCACTTCTCCGTTTGACCGACCAACGTACCTGACAGCTTTTTCCCCTCAGTGCCGGACTTTCAATCCCGGCAATTTGCCGGCCTCGTAATCGGCCCAGAATTTCGTTCGGACGCTTAGATAAACGCCCCGCTCCGCCCGCACGTGATCCAAATCAATGGGGATCCGGACGGCCGGCGTCGGCAGTGGGCGAACGGCCCTCATGCGGGCGGCAAAATCGTGAATGATATAGCTCACTGGCCGCCAAGAACGGTCCGGGTTGATGATGCCGAAATCCGACCGCTCGCCGTAGCGGTACCCCCCGGGGAACCACCAGCAGATCGCGCCATTGCCGCCGCCGCGCAGAATGGCCTTGTAGAATAAAGCGTATATTCGCGCCACACGGTTGGCCAAGGTGGGGCTGTCGGCATGCCGGAAATGGTTCCATTCCGACTGGCCGAATTCGGCGTATATCACTGGCAAATTCGGATTGATCGCCCGGGCGTACTGGATCGTGAAAACAGCCCGCCGCACCACCCGCGGCGACAGACTCATGATGCCATAACCTTCCGGTTCAAACATGTCCACCGCTTGAGCCAGCCCGGCGAAATCATAAAACTCATCCCCGGGCATACCGGGGTCGCCAGCCATGCTCATGCGGAAACTGACCAGATGATGCCGGTCAAGGCTGCGAATCTTTCGCCGAGCCGTTCCATAGGTTCGCTCCAGCAGGGTGTTGAGAAAGTGGTTGTAGGCCAGCACCATGGCGGCCGCCGGGCCTTGGCGACCGGCGGCCACTTGCGCATCCGATGGATTGGTAACCCGCCCCCGCCAGCGCGGCGCCGAGCAATGCCAAGCCGCCTGGGCTTTCTGGATCGAGCCATAATGCCGGATGATCCAGGCCCGCCATTGCGGATCCAGTCGCCGGCGATGGGCCTGTGAACCCCACAGCGGCTCCCAATTCACGTTATAGGAAAAGAGCGCATCGTTGGAGGAAAGGTGGAGTTTGGAAATAAGCCTTCCAACCCGTCGGAACCGAAATGTTCCAGGCCCCGCTTGCCCGCCGGCAAGACCATCCAGGCTCGAACGAAGCGAAAGATTTACTTTTAGCCCCAATTTTCTGGCACGGGCCAGCACATCCAGCAAATTCCACGGATCATCGGCCGCGCCGAACGATATGAAAATTGTATTGAAGCCCAGCGCCTTTACATCATGCAGATTACGCTCGACAGCCTGGGGATCGTACGATTGACGGCTAAGCCAATGCTCGAACAGGAAACCGTTGTTCTGGCCTATTGAGGTCTCCGGCCAGAAGTTTGCTCCGTAGGCGTACCAGGGCTTGCCGCGCAGGTAAAACAGGCCTTTTCTGACTGTTACAAAATGGGGATGACGCACCGTGCCCAACACGCGCAGCGGGCCGACCAAACGATCAACCATGCGCATGGGGGGACGGGCCGCCCGCCCGCTTTCGAGCGTTGTCGTCACGCGATACACATTCTCCCACGCGGCTGGCGTCGGCGTTTTCCACACCGTGACCAGCTGGCGCCACCCACCCGCGGGAACCGTCCCCACAAAGTTGTGCCGGTATACGGTTTTCCCAGCGCTATCGGTAATGGTGCTGATAACCCGCACCGTACGCGACGCCCGGCCGCGATCGACTACCACCGCCCCGACGGGCATCGCCGTGCCCGCAAAACAGGCGTATTGCTTCGTCCCCCCCTCCGCCAGATAAAGGCCCGTGCGCACCCGACGAATGATGCCCACCAGCCACTGTTGCGTGGCCGCGGAGGTGAAAAAAGCTGGATCGGTAACGGGGACGCTCAACGTTGCCGCCTGCCCGCTGGAAGCCCCCGTGGACGGTAGCACCAGCGCCGCCGCCGTGGCGACAAACCGGCCGTTTTTTCCTAAACAGTTGAGCAACGGCACATAGCGGGTGGTCATGTCCTTGCCTATTCCGGTGGCTTGGGCACGCGGATAAATGCCGTAAGTTGAAGCTGGCGTTGGCAAAGCCAGCGCTGGCGCCAGCGCCTGGCGCGGATTGACCGTGAGCCGCTTCATATCGGTGACCCGAAAAAGTTTGTATGGTCCCGGCGCTATCGTATCGATAGTCGGAACTTCTGTGCGTTGGAAAGCCATGGAAGCCGCGGCGGCAAATCGCGCGGGAATGGCCGCGGTTCCCACGCCAGCGACGGTAATGCGGTATCGTCGGCCGTTGCTTTCATCCGTGGCCGTATTCGCCAGGCCAAAATTGATCGTCGCGGCATGGTGCAAATGCAGATGATCGCCTGCAAAATACCGTCCCGCAATCGCGGGATGCGGCCACGCCGGAAACGCGCTTTCCGGCAACACATAGCGCGTCCAATGGGTATGCAGCTGAACCGTGCCAATCCAGCGGGCGCCATCGCGCTCATCCCACTCAACGGCCAACTGGTGCGCGTGCTTACCCCCCTTGGCCCAAAAGATGGTGAGTCGGTTCCCCTTGGGCACCTGCACCGGCGGGCTGCGAAAGCCACACCATCCGTTCAGAAAGAAGTGGAATTGGTAACCCCGCCGCAGACCCGGTGGAAGCCGCCGCGGATCGGTCAGAACCCTGACGGTGAAGGGCGGCTTGGAATCATTGGTGATTTCCTTCCATTGGCCAGCCCGCCGGGGCAAAGACAACGGCTCGGTCACTGCCACCTGTTCTAATTGCCGGAGAATTTCGGCACGGCCTAGCCATTCTGACCCGACGCGGAACAGCGGATGGCTGAAGGCCGGCCCGCCCAGGGAAACTAGAAACCCCCTGGAATGAACATAATGCCTGATGGCGGCGGCGGCGCCGGCGGGAACGGTGACCGGATTCAGCAGAATCAGGGTCGGTAGCACGTGACCGTCTAAAATGGCGGAATTAGCCAGTTCATATCCGGTAAGTCGGCACACCGTAAAGCCGGCGGCCTGCAGTTTAGCGGTCAGTCCGGCGGCAATCGTTCCCGGCCAGACGTCTCCGCTTGTATAGCGCGGAGCGGGAGCGATGGGTTGGAGTGTCCGTGGCGCACGCACCCCGCGCGGCAGTTTAGTCGCCCGCGCCGCCCCTGGGGCTACGAAATGCGCGCGATTGTGTTTGTCGCCCTTCGACGTGGCGGCGACTCCGGTGCCTTGTCGCGCAGCCGTCGCGCCTGCCGTTGGGGGCGTGGACGGCCCGTCCGATCTATTCTGATATATCCCGACCAACTTACCGGGTCGGCTGGTCCTGACGTAACGCGCCACAAAGGCCGCCGCTGACTCTTGTTCCAATACCCCCTGGCGGGACGCGGTAGCGGCCTGGGCGATGGGAATCGCCTCGGCAACAAACTGGCACGGCATTCGGATGAGGCACGCCGGATAGGGCGCCGTCCGAGCGGCCACTATTGAACCCGCCGCGCTGCACGCCAATGACGCCAGCAGCATTGCCCACGGCTGACTGTGGAAGCATCGCGCCGCGCCACGGCCAGGACTTCGCAACGTCTCCGGCATCCGGTGCTCCGTTCATTCCTACTTTTAACACGCGGATCATCACGCCACGTTCAGGGCGATTTTGACTGCACCGTGAGCATGGTTGGCAATCCGCCAGTTTTCCCTGGCCAGGTTGCCGCTGATCATCGCCCGTTTCACGGCCGGTCCCAGTGTGATTTGGCGGTGTGGCTGCTGAAACTCGCATCCACTAACGATCAGGCTGCCCGCGCGGGCATCGATGGCCGCAAAAGGCGGCATCCAGTAGCAGAACGTGCAGTCGCTGAACCCGACGGTGCAATCGCCCTCCAACCGAGCCACGCTATGGCTGGGTCCCCAGAAGGCACAGTTCACAAAGCGCACCGGGCCGGCGTTAGCCTTGGTCACCAGAACCTGGACCGGATCAACCTCCGGCCCAAGTTTCGGGGCGTCGAAGGAGACAAACTCACCGTTGGTGATAAGCAGACCGGGACCCTGCGCTGCTTCCACCACGCAGGCGTTCCAGGAGGCATCCGCGCCGAGACCCAGAAAGTTGCCATTGGCGGCGCCATGTCTGGTTTGGATGAAGTGGTAGCCGATGCGATAGCCAATACAAAATGTGTTCAGCATATACTCCCAATCTGTGCGGCCGATGCGGAACGCTTCGCCGTGCCGGAACATAAAGTCCACCACCCGACGGTCGGTTCGCCAGAAGGGCCAGAAGTGAAGGCTTTCCACCCGGCCAATATCAAAGCAGGCGTCAATGAATAGGCCTGTTTTCAGCGGCTGGCCCCACAGGCCGCGGATGTAGTGCCGATTGCCAAGAACGGTCCCGCAGTCCACCCCCTGCCACGGATTCACCAGCAACACGTTCTGCACGGATATGTCCTGCGCCATTTGGCGGATGGTCCAGGGATATTCCACCAGGTGCGATGGATCCTGCTCGGGGTAAAAAATGCTCAGGCCGTACACGCCGCTGCTACGGTTCAGCGCGATCAACGGCGTACCTTCCGCCTGGCCTTTGCCGCCCACTGCCCACAAAACGCTGCCGCCGTTGCGCGGCTGGTATGGGGGGGCACCTCCACTCACAGGCCCCGCCCCGGACTGGGGAGCGTGGAAGACGCCCTGCAGCGTGACGCATTCCGGCACTTGCAGGGAGCCGCGAAGTAGATAATGGCCGGGGGGCAAAAACACGGTGTTGCCGCCCTGTTTCCCCGCCACGTCCAGCGCCTTTTGGACGGACGCGGTATCGTCGGCTTTTCCGTCACCGCGCGCACCGAAGGTGCGTACGTTGAGAACGGCCGCGTGATCTTGCGCCACCGGATCGTGGTGTGGACCAGCGGCCTCCGCGGCATCGGCGCATCCGGCTCCGCCGCCGGCGGCCGCCGCCAGGCCCGCCAGTGCGGCGCCACCGAGAAAACGCCGCCGATCGAACCGGGGCGAGGCGTAAGCAGGGGCGGGCGGTCCCATCGCGTCCGCTGGAATGGCGGCGCCAGGTATTTTACTGCGAATCGATTGTGCTGGCGGAAAATTGCGAGGCTTTTGTAACATTCGGGATATTCTCCATAAGAGGTTATTTCCTGCCGGATCCTAATGTCCCCTCCTCCGAAGCGCCGGGGCGCCCAGCGTCACCTGATGCACGGCGAAGCCGGGGGCGCCAGCTAAGCGCAGATCCGCGTTTCCGTTTTGCCGGCCGGTCAGGTGCGCATCCTGGAGCTTCCATGTGTAGGTCTGCCAACCAGCTTCACCGGCCTTGGGATAAATCGCGGGCGTATTCCGGTGCCGGCACTCAAGCCCCCCGTGCCCACCATCCCAGATAGCGCCAGGTGTGGCAAAGCCCTCGCACTTGCCTGCTATCGCGGTCCATCGACACCCTCGTAAGTTGTCCGGCACGCGCACGCCTTGCCGTTACGAAGTACTGTTAAGCCCTATCCGCACCCGGCGCCCGGCACGATTGGTAATCCGCCATCCGCCCTTGGCAACGTTGCCGCTGATAACAGCCCCACGAACGCGCGCTCCCAGATCGACTTGGCGGCCCGGTTGCTGAAACTCGCATCCACTGACGATCAGGCTGCCCGAGCGGGCGTCAACGCCGGCCGATCCCGGCCCCCACTGGCAGAGCGTGCAGTCGCTGAAGCCGACCGTGCCGTCACCGTCCAGCCGCGCGATATTGCGGCTCGGTCCCCAAAAAGCGCAATTCACAAAGCGGACGGGACCGCGATTGGTCGGCGCCACCACCACCTGCACCGGGTCGAATTCTCCCGGTAGGCGCAACCAGTTGAACGACACGAACTCACCATTGGTGATCTGCAGGCCGTAGGGTTCCGCCTGCTCCACTAGCACGGCGTGCAGGGATCCGTCAGCGCCGATACCCAGGAAATTCCCATTACAACTGCCGCGTGCGGTTTTGATAAAACGGTAGCCAGTATGGTAGCCAAAGGAAAAGGTGTTGAACATGTACTGCCATTGCGCCATACCCAGGACGAAGGATTCGCCGTGGTGATACACGAATTCCCATACAGGTCGGCTCCGGCGCCACTGGAGATTGAAGTGCACGTTTTCCACGTGCCCGAGGTCGAAGATCTCATCGAGATAAATACCCACGCGGAGCGGTCCGCCGGTAATATTGCGGATAAGATGCCGGTGCGCCCGTACCGCCCTGATGCCTCGCCAGGAATTCAGCAGCTCGATATTCTCCACCGTACAATTCGCGCCAGCCAGGTCGATGGTCCAGGGGTATGGCAGGGGCGCGGTCTTCCAATTTTGGTGGGGATAATAAATGCTGATCCCCGCCAGGGCTGAATTGGTGGCCATGGTTATCAAGGGTGGGCCATCCTCTTTACCCCGGCCGCCGGTCGCCAGAATGGTGGAACCCGACCCAGGAAGGTCATGGCGAGGCCCCCGAACCCACAGGCCCGTGTGGAATACCGGCCCGCGGGCGATGCCTTGGAGCACCACATCCTCGGGCAGCTGCAGCGACCGTTCCACGACGTAAGCTCCGGCTGGCAAGTGGACGATTCCGCCGCGGTTTTTACCAGCGCGGTCCAAAGCCTTTTGGATGGCGGCGGTATCATCGGTTTTGCCGTCGCCGCGGGCGCCGAAAGTACGGACATCCAAACCGGGCCCATAGGATCTGGCTTCCGGATCCGCCTGCCGGCCCACAGCGCCAGCCGCCCCAAGGCTCGACTGGCCCAGTGGAATCGTCCCGGCCAAGCCCGCCAGCGCCGCTGAGCCGAAAAAATTCCGCCGATTGAATAACCGCCTTCCGTCGCTGCCAGCAGGCGGGGCCAACCCGGTTGGTCCGCGGCCGTGTCGATGTTCGGTTGTCATACGGTCTCCCGCTAAAACCTATTATCAGGTCGCGCTGACCTTCATATAACCACGACCCTTTTCAGTGACCACCGCCGCCGCCGTTGCCAGCCGCTTGCGGCTTAACATCCCGCGCCTCACCCAACACCGATGTCTCCCCGAAACGAAAAGGTTGTTTCCTGCCGGATCCTAATGTCCCCTCCTCCGAAGCGCCAGGGCGCCCAACATCACCTGATGCACAGCGAAGCCGGGGGCGCCAGCTAAGCGCAGATCCGCGTTTCCGTTTTGCCGGCCGGTCAGGTGTGCATCCTGGAGCTTCCATGTGTAGGTCTGCCAACCAGCTTCACCGGCCTTGGGATAAATCGCGGGCGTATTCCGGTAGGTGCCAGCCAGGCCCGGGAAGGTTGAATTGTATTGGACCGCCAGGCCGCAACTGCCGCGGGCCAGCAGGGCCGTTGGCGGTCCCGCCGCCGCCCACGTGACCGTTACGTAAAGTACCTTCAACCGGCTTAGAAACAGGCGGCTGTCGTGACCTAGGCGCAGGTAAATGTACGAAGGTATTCCAGGGCCTAAGAGAACCTCGGCGGTTTTCCCATCCAATGTGCAGCAGGCGTACCGGCTGTCGCCGACTTGACCGCCGGCCATCACCTGGTGCAGGCCGTGACCGATGTTGACGCCGCCCCTCCCTGTCGCGAACGTGATCACCGCGGTCACCGCCGGTGGGGCGGCGCTAACTGTCACCTGATGCACGGCGAAGCCGGGGGCGCCAGCTAAGCGCAGATCCGCGTTTCCGTTTTGCCGGCCGGTCAGGTGTGCATCCTGGAGCTTCCATGTGTAGGTCTGCCAACCAGCTTCGCCGGCCTTGGGATAAATCGCGGGCGTATTTCGGTAGGTGCCGGCCAGGCCCGGGAAGGTTGAATTGTATTGGACCGCCAGGCCGCAACCGCCGCGGGCCAGGAGGGCCGTTGGCGGTCCCGCCGCCGCCCACGTTACGGTTACGTAGAGTACCTTGGGCCGGGCCAGGAACAAGCGGCTTCTTCGGTCGAGGCGGAGATAGATGTAGGAAGGGGATCCAGGTCCCGTGAAAATCTCGGCGCTTCGGCCGTCCCACCTGCGGCAAGTATACCGGCTGTCTTGGGCTCGTCCGCCCGCAAGCACTTGCTGCAGGCCGCGGTCAATATTGGCGCCGTTCTTACCAGCGGCGAACGTGATGGCCGCCACCAGCGCCTGCGTACCAGGCCGTGGTGCCGGCGGCGCCGCACGGCCCGGCACGCCGCCGGCGCCCAGGGGCGCCAGTGCCAGGCCAGCAACGATGGGGCCTAACGCCGCGATCGCACCCCAGAATCCTCTTGACCTCACCGTTCCTGACATCACCACTCCCGCCAACCGATTACAGCTGTTGCCGCCGAGGTGGCATCCACCCCGCATCACAGGTGGAATAGCGCACCAGCCCGCACCCGCTAACATCCGCCGCATTGACAACTCTACCGTTCGTCGGGATCAATAAGCGTCGTTCCAGGCCGCCGCGGCTTCGCTGGGATTCACCGTCCGCACCGGAACCATGCAGGTGTCAAAGGGAGGCGACGGCGTGCTGATTTCAACCGTCTGGCCCCACCCGCCCTGCTGGTCCGATAGTCCCACCTGGTTGGTATCCGTGGTGCCGTTCACCGCGCCCGTAGCGGTCGTGTAGGTGAAAATGTTGTCGCTATTTTCACCTACATAAGGCGAAGTTTCCCAAGTCACGTGGTCATCACCGAAGCCTACATTTTGGCCGTCTCCCGCGTGATTGCCGGAATTGTAAATGTACGGGCCATAGGTGTTGGCGGTGGGCAAGGTCGTGGTGATGCGCTGATAGACGCCCTGGCTCGGCCCATAGTCATTGTTGGTGTTGTTCCAACCGGAATTGGGGCCCCCGTCCGCCGGGGCCATATCGCTGACCAGCGGAAGTTCGCTGTTTGCGTAGGTGCTGGTCCACCAAGGGCCGGGAGCAATCGTCAACCCCCAAGTTTGGTATGGCCACGGGCAGGCCAGGGAATAGCTTATCCCCTTGCCGAAGTTGAGGTAGAACATGCCTTTGCCAAATCCTCCGGCGTTAGTGGATATCATCCCAAAGTCGCCCTGCGCGGCCGTATTGGTTCCGCTGATGTGGTACTCCACCGAAGGAATCTGTCCGCCGATTGGATCGGAGGGGCACAGGAAGCTGGCCGGAGTGGAATAGCCCTGCAGCACTAGAATCCACATGCCAGCTAATGGCTGCTCAGCGCCGCTGCGCACCGGCGAATACCACTGCTGCACCACGTTCTGCGGCGTCTGCCCCCAAAAACCCAGCGGGTTATTCTGGAACGTTCCTGGCACAGTCGGACCATTGACGACATCACCGGAGGTTACACCAATTCCGCCCACCTTGACCAACGCTGCGGGAAAAGCCCCGCTGTTGGCCTGACTGTACGTGAGCATCGACTGGATGATCCCGCGGATGTTAGCCATGCAGACGGCCCGATTGGCCAGTTCCCGGGCTTTGGCCAGGGCGGGCAGCAGAATGGAAACAAGGATCGCGATGATCGAAATCACCACCAGGAGCTCAATCAGGGTAAAACCGATCTCCAGCTTGCAGTGTTCCCCGATAGCCCGCTCCGGCGGCATCGGGATTTCGTCCCGATCCAGCGGGTGCTCGACAGTCTTCGGCATCGTGCACGGCTGATCGCCTCCCCGCCTCGCCGCGTCCCCGTTTCCGTCCTGCAGTTTAGCCGCCGATGGCGACCCTTCGTCCTTTTTACCCTGCTTCCCAATCGTTAAAACCTGGAACCTACTGTGGCTGGTCATGGCAGACCTCCTTTCAAACCTAAAACCTAATCTCTAAAACCTAGCCGTTCCTACCATGCTTGGTTCCCGCCACCAAGGGTCGACGCCGGATTCACCACTCGTACCGGCGTCATGCAGGTGTCAAACGGGGCGGCCAGCGTCTGGATGAGCGGGGCGGGAACATTCAGGTTGGGGCTGACGACCGACATCCCCACCTGATTGGTATCCGTGGTACCGTTCACCACGCCGGTGGCGGTACTGTAGGTGAAAATATTGTCGCCATCTTCACCCACGTAAGGTGAAGTTTCCCAAGTCACGTGGCCGTCGCCGAAGCCCACGTTCTGGCCATCGCCGGCGTGATTGCCGGAATTGTAAATGTACGGGCCGTAAGTGTTGGCGGTCGGTAGCGTGGTGGTGACGCGCTCAAATACGCCTGTCGCGTAGGCACTGGTGCTGTCATCATTCGGTGCCATATCGCTGACCAGGGGGGTATCCGTATTGGTGTAAGTGGTGGTCCACCACGGACCCGGCGGATGATTATCGCCGTCGACGTTGGCGCTCCACGGTACCCAAGGGTAGGCGATGGAGTAACTTAGCCCGCGGCCCCGTAGGTTGTAGACCTGCTGATTGCCCGCGATCACGCCGGGGGGCATATTTCCAAAGTTGCCGCTGTAGGCGGTTACCGTTCCCGCTGTGCTATATTCCAGTGATGGCCCGGAGGCCAGCGGATCCGAGGGGCAGACGAAACTGGCCGGCGTGCTGTAGCCCTGCAGCACCAGCAGCCACAGCGACCACGTCGGCACATAGCAGTCGTTCCAAAAATAGGTCGTGTTCAGGTCGTACATTCCCTGCACCACCTCCTGCGCTGTGGCGTACTGGTTGACATACTGTTGTGAGGTGACCGGCATATTGATGTAAAGGTTCTTAAACGCGGTGAGTTGCGCGTCAGGGCCAGCCGGGAATGTGCTGTTGTTACTTTGCGCGTACGTCACCATGGACTGGATGATTCCGCGGATGTTGGCCATGCAGACGGCGCGATTGGCCAGTTCCCGGGCTTTGGCCAGGGCGGGCAGTAGGATGCTAACCAAAATAGCGATGATCGAGATCACCACGAGCAGCTCGATGAGCGTGAACGCCCGCTTTTTCACGCGAAGGCGCGACGCCGCGAGGATACCACCCGCTACGACCAGAACCCCCTGAGCCATTCCACCTTCATCCCGGAGTGTGGTCGCCGATGGCGACCCTTCTGCCTTAATCTCGCCGCGGCGAGTCGCTTCCGAAGACCTTCCGCTTTCTGCCTTTCTGCTCTGCTCCCCAACCTCTAAAACCTGGAACCTGTTGTGGCCGACCATGTTAGACCTCCCTTAAAACCTAAATCCCAACCTTTAAAACCTAGTTACCGCTACCAGGCCCACGTCCCACCGCCGACGTTCACCGCTGGGTCCACGGTTCGTACGGGCGTCATGCAGATGTCAAACGGCGGCGAATACGTAAGAATCTCCGGATTCGGTGTCGCCCCGCCATTGGCGGTGGGCCCCGCATTTCCGACTTGGTTGGTATCCGTGGTCCCGTTAACCACCCCTATGCCGTTATGCCACGTGAAAATATTGTCGCCGTTCTGGCCGACATAGGGCGACGTCTCCCAAGTCACGTGATCATCGCCGAAACCGACATTCTGGCCGTCACCGGCATGGTTGCCGGAGTTATAAATGTACGGGCCGTAAGTATTAGCCGTCGGCAAAGTGGTGGTGACACGCTCAAACACGCCCGCTGCGGCGCCCGTATCGTCAACGGAGCCGCTGAAAGCGCCGCCGCCGTCAGCCGGGGCCATGTCACCGACCAGCGGGGTGTCCGTACCGGCATAAGTGCTGGTCCACCAAGGCCCAGGTCCGGCGTTGATCTCGGCGGTGGGGTGGTTCCAAGCATAGGGGAACGCGATGGAATAGCTTAATCCCTGGCCTTGGGCATTCCACCCCCAACCAGCTTGCGGTCCTAACGACGCGGGCCCCATGAAGTTGCCCAGGTACGAGGGGGCGTTCGGGTCCTGGTTGGTGAATTCGACGGAAGGCCCAACCGCCAGGGGATCCGACGGGCAGATGAACGTCGCCGGGGTGGCGTAGCCTTGGAGCACCAGCAGCCACTCGTTGAACTCAGGCGACGGCGCGCTGAATGCGGGGCCCTGGTTGCCGCCGGTGCCGCCGCCCCATATCAGATCGATGCCGTGCAGATAGGCCGCCTGCACCACTTGCGGCGCGTTCATTCCCGGCATTAGCCCCACCATCTGGCCGGTGGCGCTTATATTGGCCGGCGCATTGGCGTAAATGCGGGTCGGTATGGCGGGAAACAGCGGGAAAACGCCCTCATTGCTCTGACTGTACGTCAGCATCGACTGGATGATCCCGCGGATGTTAGCCATACAGACGGCCCGGTTGGCCAGTTCCCGGGCCTTGGCCAAGGCGGGCAGCAGAATGGAAACAAGGATCGCGATGATCGAAATCACCACCAAGAGCTCAATCAGGGTGAACCCCTGTTTTCTGGTTTCCAGTTTCTGGTCAGCCACGCGGCGAACACGGACAAAACCGCTCCCAAAAATTCCGCCTTGGCTCTTTGTTCTTTCGCTTTTCATACAGATCTCCTTAAAAACAAGGGCCTTTAAACCTCACAACTACGCGGAGCACACCGATCGACGGAGAGAACCAACTTTATCTGTTCACCTGCGGCTCATCGGTCCTCTTCCGCTGCGCCTCCGGGTGCTCCATTCTCGTTCGGTTCACCGCGCTAAAGCACGGTGCTTACGACTCCGCAGCTCACGGTCGCCTTCGTATTCTTCGTGTCCTTTGGGGTGAAATCTCCCGCTGCGCCCGGCGCCGGGCCGAGGGATTCGCCATCCTGCCAGGTTACGGGCAGTACGCGATGCCAGGCGTCATCCTGGCCTCGTGTTGTATTCGCGGCGGGTCGCCGCGGGCGACTAAACTCAGGGGCATGGGTCTCCATGGGGGCGACTCCCCGACCGGCTACCGAAACCTCCTGTCCGTTTCTTCCGCCTTCCGCCTTCGATTCGTCGCGGACAGCAACGGGCGTACAGGCCGCCCCGTTAACCACGCCCGCTTCCGTCCTTGATTCTCCCGCCCGCAGGTCCCCATCCGTCAGGGCGAGCAGCATTTCCATGGCCACCGCCCCCATTTCCCGCACGGGTTGCCGGACACTGGCCAGCGTGGGCGTCAGCAATCGGCATATAGAAAGGCCGTCGAAGCCCACCACACTGATATCCTCCGGAATGCGCAATCCCAGCTTGCGAATGGCGCGATAACCGTTGGCTGCCGCCAGATCGTTGCAGAAAAAGATGGCGGTGGGCCGGTCGGGGGGAGTGATAATTGCGTGGACGCACCGGGCCACGTCGGCGGCGTGAATCGCAATCGTTTCCCTGGATAGACTTGCCACCAGGGTGCGGTCGAAATGCAGATGTTCGTCCAGCATCGCGTCACGCAGGCCGGCGAGTCTCGCCCGCACCGTATCGGCGTCCATACCGACAAAACCAATCCGCCGGTGGCCGCGCCGGATCAGCTCCCGTCCGACCCGGTAGCCGCCCTGATAGTTGTCGGCCAGGACGCAGGGAACATCCGCGCCGCGCAGGGTTTCATCGACCAGGACGAAGGGATAGCGAAGGCGTTTAAGCTCATAAAGGGTTTCCACGAAGCGCTGGTGGTGTATGGACACGATGACGGCGCCGCGCGGCGAGGTCCTCGGCAACGCCCGGATGGCGTCGATATCGGAGTCCATGCTGAAATGGGCATCGTAAATCAACGTGCGCCACCCCGCTCTTGCCGCCGCCTGCTTGACGCCGCGGGCCAACTCACCCCACATGTTGTTCGTCACGTTGGGCACCACCACCTGCACCAGCGCCGCGGTGGATTCAGCCCCGTGCGGATGGCCGTTTCCATCGGGCAGGTACAGGCCTTTGCCGGGCCGGCGCTGCAGTTTACCCTCGTTAACCAACACATCCACGGCCCGGCGCGCCCAGATGCGTTTGACGCCCGCGCTGCGGGCCAGGTCGGTTTCCGTGGTGACGAATTCACCCGGCCGGTAGCGGCGCGCGTTCAGCTGGCGGCGCAGACGGCGCACCAGCGACTCTTCCGCGGAGGTCCGTTCCCGTATGGTCTGGATGCTGGGCATCATTCGCTTCCATCCGCCGTTAAGGTAATAATACCCGGCCCGGCCGCCGTTGTCAACCTCTTACAACATCTTATAACATGTTGCAACAAGATACCAATATAGCGTGGCTCCTGGCCCTGTCAAGTGGCATGGCGGATGGGCCGGTTCGGAGGGGGGATAAATTGCGGTTCAGTAGAGCCGACGCCCTCGTCGGCGGGTCGCCTGGCCGATGGGGGCATCGGCCCTACATAGGCTGGTCGGCTGGCCGATGAGGGCATCGGCAATCTGCCTTGAAAATGGGGGGCGGGCATCCTGCCCGCAGCGAGTCGCCCCGCGGCAGCGGGTAAAGTGTGGCGACCTGCCCGACTCAGCCCGAGACCATGGCGGCCTGGAAGGCCGCCCCCCAATGGGCGGTCCGCTGGCCCCGGTCGCGATGGTTTGAATCTTACGCGCCTGTATCACAATCCGCGTGTTGCTTCGCACGACGCGAAGAGTTTGGCCCGCGGGGAATCCCCGGTTTCCGACGGAGAATCCACCCCCGGCAAGGTCTCCAAAGGCGACTCCTCGATCCGCCGTGGCCGATCCGCCTCCGTGCGGACCGCGGGCTATATATCTTGGTTGCGGCGCAGTTTAGTCGCCACGGCGGCCCGCGCTGTATCACAATCCCTGAAAATCCTCACACCCGGCGCAAATCTGTATTCGTATCTGGTTTTCGTTTTCGCCTTTCAACTGAAATTCCCGTATCCTTATGGTCGGTCGGCGCAGGGGTCCGACCAACCCCAGGACGGTGTTTATGGCGGATTACCAACCGGAAAATATCGAACGCAAGTGGCAGGAATTCTGGCGGCACGAACGACTCTTTGCCGCGGCGGTGGATCCGACGCGTCCGAAATTCTACTGTCTCGATATGTTTCCGTATCCATCTGGCGAAGGGCTGCATGTCGGCCATCCCGAGGGATACACTGCGACCGACATCCTTAGCCGCTATAAACGGGCCCGGGGTTTTAACGTACTGCATCCCATGGGCTGGGACGCCTTCGGCCTGCCGGCGGAGCAATACGCTATCAAGACCAATACCCATCCGCGGATCGTAACGCAACAAAATGTGGAGCGGTTTCGCCGCCAACTTCAGGCGCTCGGATTTTCTTACGACTGGGACCGCCAGATCAATACCACCGACCCAGCCTACTACCGCTGGACCCAGTGGATATTCCTGAAGCTCTACCACGCCTGGTTTGATGAGTCGGCCCAGAAAGCTCGCCCCATCGGCGAATTAATCGCGGATTTTGCCGCCGGCCGCCGTCTCGTTCCCGGCGGGCAACGTTGGGCCGACCTGGCCCCGGCTGAGCAGCGCCGGGTGCTGGCCAACTTCCGCCTGGCCTACGAACAGGAAGCCCCCGTGAATTGGTGTCCGGTTCTGGGCACCGTCCTGGCCAACGAGGAAGTTATCGATGGCAAAAGTGAGGTCGGCGGGTTTCCGGTAGAGCGGCGGCGCATGCGCCAATGGATGTTGCGCATCACGGCCTATGCCGAGCGCCTGCTCAACGACCTGGATGCCTTGCAATGGCCGGAATCGCTGAAAATGATGCAGCGCAACTGGATTGGCCGTTCCGAAGGGGCCCAAGTTGATTTCCAACTTGCCGGCGGCGGCAAGATCACCGTATTCACCACCCGCCCCGACACGCTTTTCGGCGCCACGTACATGGTGCTGGCGCCGGAGCATCCCCTGGTGGACCTGGCCCGGGCCGATCATGTGGTTCCGTCCGCCTGGCCCGCCGCCACTCGGCCGGAATGGAAAGCGGATTCCCCCGCGCCGGGGCCGCGCCACGCGGTGGCCGCTTACCAGCGGCAAGTCGCCGCCCGCACGGAGCGCCAACGCCAGGAAGACACCGGCAAAACCGGAGTGTTCACTGGCGCCTATGCGGTCAATCCGGTCAATCACGAGGCCATCCCCATCTTTGTTTCCGATTATGTTTTGATGGGCTACGGCACTGGCGCCATCATGGCCGTGCCGGCGCACGATGGTCGTGATTTCCAGTTCGCCCGCCGGTTTAAATTGCCCATTCGCCGGGTGGTCAGCGCCTCCTCCACCAATCCGCAGGCGGGTGAACTGCCGTGGGAAGCGGATGGCTTCTCCGTGGCTTCGCCGGGAATCGAAGGGCTGGCGACCGCCGTTGCGAAAAGTCGGATCTGCGCCTGGCTGGAACAACACGGCCACGGCGGCCGGCGGATCAACTATAAAATTCACGACTGGCTCTTTTCACGCCAGCGCTATTGGGGCGAACCTTTTCCTCTGGTGCACCTGGAGGACGCCACGACCGTGGCGCTGGTGGAGGAGCAACTGCCACTGGAGTTGCCGCCGCTGGAGGACTTTAAGCCCACCGGCGCCATGACCCCGCCGCTAGATCGGGCCGCCACCTGGCGGAACGTAGCCGTACGCCTGGAAGGTGATCCGGCCAATCCGCAGGCCCGCGTGGTACCGCCCGGCACCCCAGGTGCGGTTCCCGCGCGGCGCGAGGCGAACACCATGCCGCAGTGGGCGGGATCTTGCTGGTATTACCTGCGCTTTCTGGATCCGCACAATGACCGCGCCTTCTGTGATCCTAAGACTGAGCGGTATTGGATGACCCATCCCGACGGTGTTGATCTCTATATCGGCGGCGTTGAGCACGCCGTGCTGCATCTGCTTTACGCCCGTTTCTGGCACAAGGTGCTCTTCGACTGGGGGCTGGTTTCCAGCGCTGAACCCTTTCACAAGCTCGTCAACCAGGGGCTGATCTTAGGCGAGGACGACCGCAAAATGAGCAAATCCCGCGGCAACGTGGTGAATCCCGATGCGGTGATCGCCCAATACGGCGCCGATTCCCTGCGCCTGTTTGAAATGTTCATGGGACCACTCGAGCAGGTTAAGCCGTGGAGCACCAAAGGGGTGGAAGGCGTCCACCGCTTCCTGCAGCGGCTGTGGCGGAACCTGGCGGCGGATGACCCGAAGGCGCGGGTGGTGTGGTTGAACCACGGTACCTGGTTTACGAACCGCGGGCGGCTCGACGTCGGCCCGGCGCGGGCCGCCGAAGCCGCCGCCGCGGCGCTGCGGCGACCGCTGCATCGTACCATCCGCAAAGTGACGCAGGATATTGAAAAACTCTCCTTCAACACCGCCATTAGCGCCATGATGGAATTCAATAACCTGCTGACCAAAAGCGACTGGATACCGTCGGACATGGCTCGGACGCTGCTGCGGCTGCTGGAACCGTTCGCTCCGCACATCGCCGAGGAGCTTTATCAAAAGCTCTCCGCGGTGCCGGGCGAGCGGGCCGCCTCAGGCCCCGGGCCGGCCGGCCCTCCAGCCTCCCTGACGCGTATGCCCTGGCCCGATTATGACGAGGCGCTCTGTGTCGATGAGGTGCTGGAAATCCCGGTGCAGATCAACGGCAAATTATCCGGGCGGGTGAAAGTGGCGGCGGAGGCGCCGCCGGAGCAAGTGTTGCAGGCGGCTCTGGCCGATGCCCAGGTGCAAGCCCGTCTGGCCAATCGACCGCTTCGCAAACACGTCTACATCCCTGGCCGAATGCTGAATCTGGTGGTGTAGACTCCCTCCGCCTATTTCAGCGCTATCGCTAACCCCAGCATGATGCTCTGGCCTAGCTGCCGCCGGGCGCCCAGCTGCGCCTCGTAGCTGACGAACAGGCTCGTATTCGCCGTCAGGTAGCCGTTAACTCCGCCACCCAGCAGCGCCGAATCGCGCGAGGGCGCCGCGGTGTTGACCACGAACGATCCGCCCAAGCCGGTGAACGACGCCGTGATTCCCTGGCTGTTATTTAAAAATTCATGCTGCCAGAAGGCATTGACGTTCCAGCTCCACGGCAAGGGCGAATGGCCCCAATGCCAGGTATCGCCGAATTGACCGCCCAGCAGTGAACGCAGCGAATTAACCGTCTGCGCGGAAACGCTCAGATCGAACGGACTGCCGGTTTCGGTATAGCTGCCGACGTTTAGATAGGTGTAACCCAAGCCCGCCGCCGGCCCCCACTTAAAGTTGCTGTGGGGTGATCCCCAATTCAGGCCGGCCAGGGCGTTTAGGTCGGCTTCGTTGCCGGCGGGGCTGCTACTGGCGGTGCCGCCGAAAACATCGCGGTGCAGCGTGTAATCGTTATAGGTGTAGCTGCCCATGAGACTGACATAGTCGTCCCGCTTATCCCGCAGCCCCACATAAACGCCGGGGGAATAACTATGGTCGGTCAGTTTACCCTCGCCCAAGTCAGCGCCCGTGTAGCCGTAGGAAAAGAACGCGCCGAGCACCAGGCGCGACGCCATATCGTAATCGAGACCGGCGATGGCGTTGCCGGTGGTGAAGTGCGGCGTTTGACCATTCACGCCGGGTAGATTGGCGAAGATGGCCTGGCCGCTTAGGAAGCCGGAAAGGGCGCTCGCCGTGGTCGGTGGACCGATGGACTGCGGCGCCGCCTGGGGCGCCGGGGCGTTTTCCCACGAATTACCCACGGGCGCGGTATTGCTCCACGCATTGTCGTTCCAGGAATCCAGATAGCTGGTGGCTGCCTGCGCTGCCTGGGCGTTGGACTGCATGGCGGCATTCAACGCGGCGGTGAAGGGATCCGCGTTGGGTGTGTCCAGCATGGCGAAGCCGGCGGCGTTAAAGCCGCTGACACCGTTGAAAACGTTGCTAATCTGGCCAAATATCTGTTGGCCGTCCAGGATGCCGGTCTCGATCGCCGTGCCGGCAAACGCCTGGGCCGCCGCCTGCGGCGTAAGCGTCTCCAACGTCGGGCCAATCTGATCGGTCGGCAATTGGCTTAACAGCTGTAAGTCCACGGCCAGGGGTGAGCTCACCGCCAGCGTGGCCGGCGTGGCGAAGGTATCCAGATAGTTGGCGAGAGCGGCTTCATTCGGGGTCAAGTTGTAGGCGGCCACATTGAAGAGCGTTTGCGCTGTAATCACGACGCCCGTTCCGGGAACCACGCTTTCATAAAAGTTGAGGTTGTCCGTGTTGAAATTCGGATCGGTGGTGCTGGGCAACTCCGCCGGGGCGGAAGCCGTGGTAAGCACGCCCGCCCCGGTGGTTCCGAATTTCTGTTGGGTTGTGCCCGTTGCGGGGGCGCTGAACGGATACGCCTTATTACCAGCGGCAACATAGGGTGCCGTGATGGTATTGGTGGTTTTGACGATGGTGTATTGATCGAAATCGGCTGGGAACGGCCGGCCCGTGGCTGGGTTAATGGCCAGGTCCAGGGTTAAGGTGTTGACCTGCGGCGGGGCGCTGGTACCGAATGTGGCGGTACCATTATTCACGAGATTGACGGAGTCAAAATCGCCGGAGGCGGGTGAACCGGAGATGGTCAGCACCAGCGCGGAGGTGTCCTGTTCGTAAGCAGCGCTCAGCCCGCTGCCGGAGGCGCCCACGTTAATGGTTACGCCCGTGCCGATGGAGCTGGTTCCAAGCTCTCTGGCGAGCAGGCCGTTGATGGTTTCCAGGGTGGCGCCATTTTGCACCGTCACGTTGCCCTCGCCCAGCACATTCGTGGAAAGTGGTTGAAGTGATTCGCTTGGTGATGGGCTGTTAAGGATCGCCACGGCCGGGCTGGTGTCCACAACCAACGTGGCACCATTCTCGACGGTGGTTCCGCCGTGATAGGTATTGTTGGTTGGCGTGCCGCTGTTAGAGAGCAGCGGTTCGAGAACCAGAATCGGCGTTCCGATGCCGCCGGTCAGGCTGGTCACCGTCAGTGCGCCAACGCCGGTGATGGTGCCGGAAAAAAAGCCGCCGCTGTCCACGGTCAGCGTGCCGTCCGTCAGCTGGATCGTACCCGCCGAGCCGTTCAGGGCGCCAATGGTCTGACCGGCGGCCTGGTCCAGCTCAAAGACGGCGGTGTCGCCATTAACGGTAAGATCCCCGCCGCTGTAGAGTGAACCGGTCAGGTCCAACACACCGCTGGTTATCGTGGTGCCGCCGGTGTAGGTGTTGGCGGCGGAAAGTGTTAAAGTGCCTTTGCCGGAAACCGTGAT
>JAJYFE010000157.1 GCA_021785435.1 Planctomycetota bacterium | reverse complement strand
TCAGCCGTGCCGCATAGGAAACCTGGGCCAGCACATACCATAACCCCGCCACCGCGATCAAAACCTTGACCGCGGTGCTCAGCCATTTTCGCCCGCGATGTTGCCGGGGATGTTCTTGTTGCATCCTTACAGGCCCAGGTCCTGGCGCGTCAAAAGGGCTTCGAACCGATAGCCAGATTTTTCGATGTTTTCCCTCGCCCCTTCCTGCCGGTCGATCACCGCCACAATCTTTTCAACCCGCCCGCCCGCCCCGGTGACCACTTTGGCCGCTTCCAGCACCTGCCCCCCCGTTGTGGCGATGTCTTCCACCAGCAGGACCATGTCGCCCCGCTCCAGCCGCCCCTCGATCAGTTGGCCCGTTCCATAATCCTTGCGCGAATTGCGCACAATGAAAAACGGTATGCCGGACGCCAGGCTCGCGGCCGCCGCCAGGCTCACGCCCCCTAGTTCGGCGCCCGCAAGACGCTTGGTGGCGGCGCTGCGGCACGCCGCCAGGCGCCGTCCCAATTCCGCCAGAATGTCCGGTTCCGTCTCGAACCGATATTTGTCCAGATAGTAGTGAGATTTTCTTCCCGACCGCAACGTGAAATCGCCTTCCAGGTAGGCGACCTGCCGGATCCGCTTCGCCAGCGTCGGCGTATCCATGTTCATGCAAACCTCCCAGTTCGCGCGGTGATAATACCGCGGCGCTGCCGTTTCGGCTACGCCGTGGCCTTTCGCAGATGGATATCTTGCTGAAAATTGGTATAAATGAGCGGCTTTACCTGGGGGTCACGGCATGGAATTTTTGAAGGCCTTGGTCGAAACGCCGGGTGTGCCCGGTCGTGAAGAGCGCGTACGGGCGTTGATTCAGCACGAAGTGGAAGGGCTTTTCGACGAGACCCGCGTGGATGTATTGGGCAATTTGATCTGCCGCCGCCGCCCTGCGCCGGGCGCCCCCGCCGCGGTTGCCCCCCGCCGGGTCCTGCTCGCGGCGCACATGGACCAGATCGGCTTTTATGTCCGGCATATTGATGACAAGGGGTTTATCCGCGTGCATAACGTTGGCGGATTTGATCCCCGGAATCTGCCCGCCCATCCGGTGCTGGTACAGGGCCGCAAAGATTTACCCGGGGTGCTCAATCCCGCCGGCAAACCCGTGCACATTGCCACGGAGGAGGAGCGAAAAAAACATTTTCAGATCAATGAGTTCGCCGTGGATGTGGGCTTGCCTGCGAAAAAGGTGCGCGACCTGGTGCGCGTGGGAGATCCCGTCACCCTGGTGCGGTCGTTCCAGCAGGTGGGGGATTTTGTCAGCGGTCAGGCCATGGATAACCGCGCTGCGGTCTGGGCCGCGGTGCGCGCCGTGCAGCGCGCCAAAAAAATTCGCTATGACCTGACCGTCGTTTTCACGGTCCAGGAAGAAGTCGGCCTGCGCGGCGCCGGCCCCGCCACGTTCGGCCTGGAGCCGGACCTCGCCATCGCCTTGGATACCACGCTGGCCTGCGACACGCCCGGCGTGCCCGACGAGCAGACGGTGACCCGCGCCGGCCAGGGTGTGGGTGTGAAAGTGATGGATGCCGCGTCCATCAGCGATCGCACCTTGGTGGACAGTTTTGTCGAAACCGCCCAGGAAGCCAAAATTCCGTATCAGTTGGAGGTGCTGCCGCTCGGAGGAACCGACGCGGGCGCCATGCAGCGCAGCCGCGCTGGTTATAAAACCATCACCCTGAGTATACCCACCCGTTATATTCATACCATCACGGAGATGGTGCATCGCGACGATCTTCATGCCGCACGGGATTTACTGGCCGCCTGGCTCGCCCGCTGAAGCCCCGGCCTTACAGGCTTGCCATCCATAATGTTGACACTTTTTAGCCCCCGCGGCCGCCACGATCCCGATGCGTCGGCACGCCCCCCAGCCCCCAGCGGTGTGGCCATGTTCTTTGGCGTCCTGCGGCCCGAGCCGGCCTGGCCCACCCTTGCTGGTGCGGGTTGCTCGCGCGCCTCGCCAGCAGCGCCATCCTCTTTCAGGTCGCCGAAGATGGCGACCCGACAAAGTCCTGCTCACCCCCGGCGAGGCGAGCGGTGTAACGGATGCTTGGGGTTCGGACTACGCCTGCCCGGGGCCAGTTCATCGCTGGGGACATCGCCGGCCACGCGGCATTCAGGCGCGAACCTAAGGCGCGGTGGCGGGTCGCCCAACCGGCTCGACCGCAGGCGGCGCCACGGCATGGCTGTGGCGCCACGCGGTCAGCACGGTGATGGCCAAGGTCATCCGCAAGCGGCCAGATATTTGAGCACGAGCGGAATGCAGGCCATGGTCGTCCCGCCGCCCATGGAGATGGCGACGCCGCACGCCTCCAGGATTTCAGCCTTGGTTGCGCCCGCCGCCAGCGACTTCTCCAGATGCACCAGGATGCACGGCTCACAATGGGTCGCCAAGGCGATGCCCAACACGATGAATTCCTTCTGCTTTTTGGTCAGGGCGCCATCCGCCAATGAGGCTTGGAATAATCCGTCCAATTGCTTCATCACCTCGGGTAGCTCGGCGTTCAAGTTGCCTTTGTCCCGCTTGAACTCGGCGAGCGCCTCCCCCGGCGTTTGCATAATCTACTCCTTTCCTTCAGGTCGGTTCTCGACATCGCTTGTTGAACCCACATCGCCCTGGGTCACGGATTTTTCCGGGGACCGACCACCGCCGGAGGAGGAACGCGCTCCCCGAAACCAGCGTGTGGCCAGCAATACCACAACGCCGACACCCAGGAGAATTCCCGACCAGACCATCGCCCAGTGTTCCGGCACCCACGGCAGTCCAACGGCACGGCCCCAATATCCCAGCAGTACATACTCGAACCCAAGGTAGCCGCCGATGGCAAACAGCAGCGCCAGCAGGACGGCGTTAAGAATGCGATTGCGCTGTCGCCGCGCCGCATCGAGCGTGCAGATACCGCGCCGGCGGAAATAGACCACGAGCGCCGCCGCCAAAAGCAGCAACCCGATGCTTCGGAACACCCATATATATTTTCCGCTCAACGTATTGTCCACGCTAACGGCGGTTGAAATAGAGGCCAGTCCGAACAGGACCAATACCAACGGCGTGATGCAACACAGGCATCCCGTGGCGATGGCCAGCGCCGAACCAAGAAACATTCCCCGCCGGGCCTTTTGCGGCTTGTCGCCCACCGTTTCTTCCTTGGAAGACATCAGGTCACTGGTTTTCATGATTTCGTTCCTTTGCGTTTAACGGCTTAGTGCTGTGGCGGGTCTGGCTGGCCACCTTGGGCGGCCACGCCATTGCCGACCGCGTCCGTTGCGCGGCATGTCCGCGGCGGTTTCGCCGCGGAGCCTTCTGGCATCGCGCCGAACCTGTTCCGGCGAAGGCCTAACCACCGCGTAGCCATTCGCCGGAAGGCCGGCGAGCAACTTCGCCAGGCCCGGGCGGGCAAGGTAGTAGCAGCGGAGTTTGCCGTCTTCGTAATAATCCACGATCCGGTGGGCGCGGAGGGCCATCAGGTGTTGGGACACATTGGCCTGCGGCTTTTCCAGCAACTCCTGGATGTCCGTCACGCATCTGGGTCCCGTCGCCAGCCGCTGGATGATGGCCAGACGCACCGGGTGTCCCAGCAGTCGCAGCAGGCTGGCATGATCTCGCAAAGTCAGACTTCTCATTTCTATAATCATATTCAGATATTCTAATGTTATAAGCCACCACTATCAAGTTACTCGCGCGCCTTTCTTCATGTGAATCCTATTGGAGTTCTTTTCGCATTCTCTGATATTCCTCCTGATTGACCTCGCCGCGGGCGTAGCGCCGATCCAGAATTTCCCGGGCGCTGTCTTCCTTGAGGTGCGTTCCATGGCCGCCGCACATCGGCCCGCCGCCACGGAACACAAATACCAGCATTGCGATCAAGAAAGTCAAAAATACCAAGGCAAATATCATCATCCACGGAAACCAGTCCCAAGATCCGTTCATCCAAGGGCCATTCATCCACATAATCAAGTTACCTCCGCAACGGTCGCGGTCAACGGTACATCGGCCACACCGAAACTATTATAGGGAGCAAGTCCGCAAATGTCAGTTCGCATTGCGACGACCGGGCGATCCGCCGCGGTTTCAACGCACCGCCGCATGGATGTCCCGGATGACATCGCGTTGCGTGTAGATGTCCCGGAGAATCTCCGGCGACATTGGCCGCTGCGGAGATAAAATCGCCAGATACGGCAGCGCCCTGCCGCCGAGCTTCAGCCATATCGCCTTGGGGACCGGACGGTCAATGTCCGCGCTAAGCAGCACCGTGCCGCTTTGAGCGTACACTTCGCGCACCGCCGGAGCATCCAGTACCGTGGCTTTGATAAACTTGCAGTTGATGCACCACGGGGCGCTAAAATCGACCACCACCGGATGCCCGGCCCTCAGTGCCGCATCCATCCGCCCCAGCGTCACGGGTTGCCAGCGGTTCACCTGAAATGTGCGCGAATGCGGATCGCCCGCATTGGTCGCCGCCGAGGCACTTGCAACACCTCTGATTCCCCCCATCCATCCGACCAATAACGCTCCGGCGATAATTCCGGAACCTATACACCCGGAGCGGATCATCCATATTTTCCGGCCACTCATATTCACATCGGGCAATCGCCCCCAACCCCAGCAGACTATCGCCAGAATCACCGCCAGCGCAAAGCCCGTAATAATCTGCGAACGATCTTCCGTGCTTAGCAGCAAATACACGGCCACCCCCACCATCACCAGTCCCAGTGCTTCCTTGAGCAATTCCGACCACCGGCCGGCGCGTGGAATTCGATCCAGCCAGGCCGGAAACGCCGCCAGCAGAACATAAGGCCACGCCATGCCGAATCCGATGAGCACAAAAAATAACGCCACAGTCCAGGTCGGTTGCACCAAAGCCCAGGTCAACATGACGCCCAGAAACGGCGCGCTGCACGAGGATGCCAATAGGGTCGCCAGCAACCCGGTTCCAAAGGAGCTGGCCAACCCGCCGCCGGCGGTGTTGATTGCGTACAGCGCGCGCGGCGGTTGAACGGTCCATACGCCCAGCATGGATAACGCCAGCGCCAAGACTACCAGTGCGATGGTGATCAGAAACCATGGATGCTGATACTGCATTCCATAAGTCAATGCCTGCCCGGTCACGGCCCGGTAGAGGCCCATCGCCAACGCGAGAATCAGAAAAAGTGACACGATACCGAGCGCGAACACCGCCGCGTGGAGCACCGCGCGCGCGCGCGATCCGTGCGCTTGCTGCACCATCGCCAGTACCTTCAGCGGAATCACCGGCAACACACATGGCATAACATTAAGGATCAGACCACCGAGCAAGGCAAAAATAATCAGCCGCCATATCGGCTCGCTGGGCGGTGTTACCCGGTAATGCAGAGCGTTGATTTGGCCAAGCTCCGCGGCGAGGGTGGTGCTTACACCGCTGGAGCGCCCCACTCCCGTACCGCTTTCCGGACCGCGGGTCACCGGGACCGCGGGGGGCCGCGTCGCTCCCAATATTGTGGACGACGCCCCAAGCCCATGGGTAATTCGCAGGAGTCTGTGGAGTCGCAGCGTCTCCGGCACCAAGCAGGATTGATCGTTGCAAGCCTGAAACCTAAGCCGTGCGGTAATGTTTCGCCGGCCTGCGGTCGCCGCACCAAGCACCTTAAACGGAACCGTAATATCCAACCGCCCCTCATAAACCGACAGTTTTCCCAAACTGGTAATCTCCGCGGGCACGGGGATGGTTATCGCCGCCGGGTAATGCGCCGCGCCAAAAACCAGACCCGCCGAGGGCAAGAGTTTTACCGAGGCCGGAATGAGAAAGCTCTCCAATGGCTGGTGGCTTTGAATGTGGTAGCCCGGCGCCACCGCCAGATGGATAACAACCACACCATGCCCCGGAGCGGCAATCTGCCCTGGTCGGACCGCCATGGAAGCCATAACCACCTGCGGTGTCGAAAATCCATCGCCCACGGCTTGGGCGACTGCGCGCGAGTTCGTCAACACCGCCAGCAGCACGGCTACCGCGCCAAGGGCCGCAGCTACGGACGGCGTCCGTGGGAAAAACACGCGACTGCCAAAATGGCGGTTCAATCTACGCATTTAGACCTCACGTTGCCCCTTTGCCTCCCGTTCCATGTTAAACAATCAGGACCCGCCGTCGGCTCTTTGAATCAGCGTGCGCACGTCGGCGGCCAACTTCCGTACGTCGGCTCCAAGCTGCCTGGAAGACCGGCCGACAATAACATATTTCAATACTCCCCGGCGATCCACGACACATTGCGCGGGAAAAGCGCTGACTCCCAGCTTTTGCGCCAGCGCCGCGTTACCGGCACCTTCATCAAAAATTTCCGGCCATGCCGCCTTAGAGTGCGCATTTAGATACGACCGTACGGCCGGGGCGGTGTCACTTAATGGCACCCCGACAATCTCAAGACCCTGACTGCGGTATCTGTGGTAGAGTTTCTCAATACTCGGCATTTCGACCCGGCACCATGGGCACCAAGTGGCCCAGAAATCGATCACGACCACTTTCCCTTTCCACTTCGCAGTACTGAGATGTCCACCACTCAGCAGTGCTCCTGTTATCACGACGCGCTTGCCCTGGGCGGAACCGGCTCCACTGACGTTCTTGGCAACACTACGCGCGGCGTCTTTCATCATGGCGGTTTTGGCTGAGCCACCAGGCGGAGCGTCCGCCCGCGCGAATGTCAATCCCTGTCGCATGAGCGGCGTTATGACCGCCAAGATGGCCACGGCGCCGGTTATTGCGACCACACCTGACTTGAAATTTCTCCTCGCATTAAGCATAATTCATTCCTTTGACAATTTGGATGATGCAGTTATGTTCACCTGCCGTTGAGTCCGCGCCCTACATTTAGTATACGTGATGATCAGTATGCGTGTTCGCCGAGGCGAATCGCCATACTCTGCTCGCCCCCCAATGAGACCAATCGACGGTGCGGTCCCTTGTACCGCAGGCATCTTGCCTGCATCGGCAGCGCGACAACAGCAGGCGGTATCCCGGCGCACCGGGGCGGTATAGATACCCTTCTTGCCTTCGCAAGGATGTATCATTGGTGGCCGCACCGAGTATAAATCAATATCCATTCCTGATCTGGTGAGCCGCCCCACATGGACCACAGCGCGGACGGAACGTCGGCCGGGGCAATCCATTTGTACCCCGCCGCCGGGTTCGTGCCGGCACCCCACCGCCAGTAAACCGGCGGCTATATGCCGGTTCGAAACCCTGCGGCCGACAAATCGGCGCCCCTATCCGCGACGCGTGGCCCCGGTCCCATATAGCCGCCGACTTGTCGGCGGTGGTATGTGCGTTGAATACCCCCCCCTTTGTACCCCGCCGCCGGGTTCGTGCCTGTACCCCACCACCGGTAAACCGGTGGCGTAACTGTTCACAGGCCTCAACCTGGCCCCGCGCTCATCCCGATGACCATCGGACGGGCCATGAGCTACGCGCGTTTCTAAGTTCATAGCCCGGAGCCCCAGCGCGCCGGGAACGAGTGTGGCCGCACTTGGCGCCCCGGCCCGTGAACGATTACGGTCCTCCTTACGCGGTACTGAACTACGGCAAATGTGACCCTAATCGCGAGGATAATCGCCACGGTTGGTAAAATTCTTTGCTGCTTCATTTGTCGCTCCTGTACGGGTGCTGTTGCCGGATTTCCAGAGTGCCGCCGCTTATACATCGGTCTCCCGGTGACCAGCACATCCCGCTTCCGTACGCTCCGGCGAAAAGCTCGCGCACGGCACATGCCATCAACAGTCCGCGGTTCCGCAGCCACAAGCTGCCAGAATGGGTCCCCGCTCGGGAGCCGCATCCTGTACGTACAATTCATTCGTATCCAAGGATCGCTCGGCCCTTGCCAATTCCCTTCCCAGATATGCCGCATGATCAAGCCGGGAAACCAACTGCCGTTCGACGGCGGGAACGTAAAGCGCGGATGCCGTAACCCCCTCTATGATCACGTCAAGTACGCCGGTGTTTTGGTAGTGTTCAAGAGCCAGCCTGCGCTTTGGCCGATCCACATACACCACAAAATAGCCGGCGGGATCGGATACCATTTGATCGGGGAGATAATCCCGAATTATCGGCACGCCCTGCCCGGCAAGCCATGGAACGGCCGGACCGGGGTTGCGCACCGCACATACAACGGCGGCTTTCGCAATAGTCGCTATCTCCGTTATCCCAACAAGGTTTACGATCTCTACTCTGTGTCGGAAATGCTCTACCATTTCACGGCAGATATTACGAAGGATCAGACGTTTTCCCTTCGCCTCTATTATCCGCCCGCCTTCACCCAATCCGGATTGCGCCAAGGCTAACAAAGACCGGCCGTTTGACGACCGGCTGGAAGTTCACCCCCTAAGTTTTGCGAAAAGTCTGCTGGCTTGACCCTCCACGCATGGCATGGCTTGTGGCGACAACCACCGAGCTTCGCACGCGGATACTTGACCGCGGGATGGTGGCACTATACAATTATTCAATTAGTTAATTGAGCAATCATGGTAGTTGCTCATAGAATATGATTGTTCTGGAAAAGATCATGCTTGTTAATCACAAGCGCATCGTGATTGTCGGCGGCTCTTTTGGCGGGGTTAACGCCGCCTATGAACTCCGCACACAACTGGGGCGGAATGCTGACATTACGCTCCTATCCAAAGAACCGGCCTTCACTTTCACACCCTCCCTGCCATGGCTGGTGATGGGATGGCGCCAGCCCGGATCACTGCAGGTGCCTCTCGCCAAACCGCTTGAACGGAGGGGAATCCATTTCGTATATGGCAACGTGGAGGCCTTGGACGCCGAAAAATGCGCCATCAGCGCGGGGGCGGAAAGATTCCCCTACGATGCGCTGCTGCTGGCGACGGGTGCGGAACTCGATTACGGCGCGGTGCCGGGTCTTGGCCCGGTGGCGGGCTTCACCCAGTCCCTATTTAATGTCGCGGAAGCCAGCCGAGCTCGCACCGCCCTTGCGGAGGCATTGGGCCGTGGGCAGGGGCGCATCGTTATTGGCGTGGCGCCGGGCGCCAGTTGCATCGGGCCGGCTTATGAACTGGTCATGATGATTGACACGGTGCTTAAACGGGCGAAGAAACGCCACCGCTTTAGGCTTACCTACCTCACACCGGAGCCATTTATCGGCCATTTCGGTATTGGTGGTGTCGGCAATTCATCCCGAATGGTTCAGGACGAATTTGCGTCACGAAGCATTGAATCCGTTACCAACGCCCGAATTGTTCAAGCCGAACCCAACCGTCTGATTCTTGCGGACGGCCAGGAGTATGGCTTTGATTTTTCGCTGGTAATTCCCGCCTTTCTCGGGAGCGGTTTTGTGCGGGCGGCCAGTGGGTTGGCGAATCCGAAGGGCTTTATTCCCGTTACGCCCAATCTTGCCAGCGTAAAGTACCCTAACATCTACAGCGCGGGCGTGGCCGTGGCAATACCACCACCTTTTGCCACGGTGGTTCCCGTGGGCGTACCCAAAACAGGGCACATGACGGAGTTAATGGCCCGCGCGGCGGCCCACAATATCGTAGCGGAATTTCAGGGACACCCAATGATCGACGGCTTGTCGCTTCCCTCGCTGTGCATTGCCGATGCGGGGG
>JAJYFE010000156.1 GCA_021785435.1 Planctomycetota bacterium | reverse complement strand
GGCCTCGCCGCTCCAGCAGCGGGCCTTGGAGCTCCTGGGGCTGTACCCAGTACGGTGACCGCCAAAGATGAAGAAAACCCCTGTCAATACAGAGGTCTTTCATTTTCCATGGGGGGAACTACGGTTTAGAGCAGCATCTTCTGTCCCCCTATTCTACCAGGGTTCTCGCCTGGAAGCCGCCACGGAAACGACTGTGGATGATCCAGCGCGGCGGGGCCGCAACCCAATCGCAAATCTCCGGCGTGCACCCCCTTTCGACACGAAGGCCGCCACCGCGGCGACCAAGCTGCGACCCAAAGTTGTAAAATGGGCTTGGAAGCAGGGCTTACCGCGTACCGTGCTGAACATTTACGCGCCGTGTGCAGATGGAGATGGTGGGTGGCGCCGATGCCGCGGCTAAGGCTTTCAAAAGGGCCATAGATCTATCGCCGTGGGCTACGGCTCTCCAACGACGAGCGTCGGCGTTGATGATGTGAGCTTGCAGGTGCAGATAATCGGCGGGCCATAAGTTCCGCACGCGGGCGGCCCATTCCAGCACGATCAGCCCTTCCTGTTCCAACAGCTCTTCCCATCCCAGGGCGGCGAAGGCGGCGGAGTTATCGGCACGGTAGGCGTCGAGGTGGTAAACGGTTTTAGCCGCCGGGTTGACCGGATCTGCGGGATAAATATTAAGCAGTACGTAGCTGGGGCTGTTAACCATGGTCGAATCCGCAACGCCGGCGCCGGTGGCCAGGCCGCGCACCAACTGGGTTTTGCCGGCGCCCAGCGGTCCATCCAGAGCAATCACCTGGCCGGTCCCCGCCAACCGGCCGACGCATTCGCCCAAAGCCATGGTTTCCTGAGCCGAGCGGCAAAGGCGGACCACAGCGTTTTTCGTCATCGCGCAGTTCCTGAAAATAGCCGGGTTGGGTGTCCTGGGAGAAGCCACCCCGGACAACTCGGAGTCTCTTGCCATCCTTCACTCCGGTTCACCACCGACAGGTTCGCCTCTGCGGACTGGTTGTACCGGGTGTGGCCGTAAATAAATTGTGGTCCATCGTGGCAGGTCGAAGATCTGCCCCCGTGGACACACTCTTCCGACAACTATCGGGAGGTCGTCCTCCCGCCGTGTCGACGGCGCGGGCCGTACCACAACCTCTCCCGCCTCAGAGTGGGCGGGAGAGGATCGTGCCTGCTACCGCCGCAATTTATGGTCATACCCGTCGTACCTTGAGCCCCGCCGCAGCGTCCCAGCCCCCTTGCGGCCAGGACAGCGGTGTAGAATCTTGGTCCAGCAACCGCAATCCCGGCTCCGGTGTGACGGCGCCAATGACACATAGCGGCACTTCACTTGGCCAGTTCTTGAGCCGCTCCGCTTCGGATAGCGGCAGGGCAAAGACCAGTTCATAATCTTCCCCGTCGCAAAGCGCATGCCACCAGTCCGGGCGGCCATCGCGGGCGGTCAGCGTGCGGGCGTCCGGATGAATGGGCAGGGCCGGGCAATGCACCACGGCCCCCACGCCGGAGGCTTGCATCATGCGGGGCAAATCCATCGCCAAACCATCAGAGATATCCATCATGGCGTGGATATCAAACGCCGCGGCGAGCTGTTGCGCCAATCTGATCCGCGGCGGGAAATCAAGATGCCGTCCCAAGATGCTTCCGCCCAGTTGGCCGCTGACGCAGAGGATATCGCCAGGGCGAGCCTGGTCGCGCCGTAAGGGCGGTCGGTCCGCCTGGCCCAAAGCGGCGACGGTAATGGCTAAACGCTGATCCCATACCGCGGTGTCGCCGCCGACGATGGGACAACCGAAAACATCCGCCGCCGCCCGACCGCCTTGAAATAATTGCCGGGCGAAGATTTCGCCGACGGTGCCGGGCAGGGCGACCGCGATCAAAATCGCCGCCGGTTGGCAGGCCATTGCGGCACAGTCCGAAAGGCAGCGGTTGACCGCTTTGCGACCCGCCTGGGCAGGCGTGTGGCGGGTCAAGTCAAAATGCACGCCATCCAAACACTGATCAATCTTCAGCAGCGCCAGGGCCGTGGATTTTCCAATCGCGGTGCGCAATTCCACCGCCGCCATATCATCTCCCAGTCCCAACGGCACGGTAGGATGCGGGGCGGTATTGGCCCGTAGCCACCCCAGAAAGTCATTCTCGCGCATGGCGGCATTATAAAGCGCTCAGTTCCGAAGGGCACCCGCATCGCTTTCCTCCACCGCCCGCCGCCGAAAGACACGGAGCACCGGCGCCTGCGCCAACTCCTCAATGTGCAGCCAGCGGCTGGCCAAGCCGTACACCAGCACCGCCGCCAGGACCGCTGCGAGCAACCGCACCGCCAGGCCGGGCCAGCGGTGTCCCGGACCGAGTGCGGGAACACCCGCCAGCGATGCGTTGAGGGCCAGCACCACCAGCACCATCAGTCCTACCGCCAGCAGGCACTTGGCGACCAACACTGCCACGCCGCGCAACCCCCAGCCGGCTCCGAGTCGGTGGCGTAAAATCCCCGCCAGCACCATCACCTGCACCGCCGCGGAAAGACTCGTGCTGGCCGCAATACCCCCTTCCTGCATAAACCAAATGAAGGTCAGATTCAGAGCCAGATTCAGGGCCACCATGGCGGCGGCGATTTTCATGGGCGTTATCGCGTCGCCCTGGGCGTAGAATACGCGCACCAGAATCATTTGCAGCTCGAACGCCCAAATACCCGCGCAGAACCATCGCGCCGCCCACGCCGCCCGCGCTACATCCGCTGGTCCGACCCGCCCCCCCAGGTAAATCGCCGCAATCAACAGCGGCGCGATAAGGATCATGCCGGCCGTGGAGGGCAGGCTCAAAAACAGGCTCTTGCGCAGAGCGGCGTTCAACAGCCGTTTGATTTCATCGCGCCGTTGCGCCGCCGCCGCCGCCGCCAGGCTGGGGAAAAGGGCGGTGGCGGTGGCCACTCCGAATACCCCCACTGGCAGGAGATAGATCCGCTGGGCCACGGATAGCTTGCCCAGCGCTCCGGCCAACATCGGGGTATGGATAGCAAGCCCCAGCAGATGGAACAGGCGATGCCCATTATGGCCATCCGGTGAAAACCACCAGGCGATCTGGGAATCGAAAAACGTATTCAACTGCACCGCTGACAGACCCAGAATCATCGGAGTCATGGGGCGGATCACATCCCGCAGGGCGGCCCGCACAATTTTTCCACCGAACGTCGGCAGGATTCGCCAACCGCTGCCCAGGTGGACCCCGGCCCGGCGCACCGCCGCCGCCATCATCAATAATTGCACGGATCCCGCCAGCAGCACCGCCATCGCCACGCCAGCCACCCGCCAGACCGGCGGATAACGCCAGCTCCACCACCAAACCGGCATGGCCGCCGCCAACGCCATCGCCACATTCAGAATAATGGGGGCCGCCGCCTGGGCGGCGAAATGTTCATGCGCTGCCGCCAGCGCTCCGAGCAGCGCCACGGCGCAGACGCTGATGCTATACGGAAGCATTAAGGCGATCATCGCCGCCGCGAGCCGATTCGCTGGCGCCAGCCCGGGCGCCAGCGCCAAGGGGATCAGCAGCGCTTCCCCGGCCAGCGTGATGGCCGTTAACACGCCGATCAGCATGAAGGTGACGGCGCGCGCCACCTGGTTGGCGGCCGTCTGGCCGTACTGATCGCGCACCCGCACATACACCGGCAAAAATACCGCCGTTAAGGCGCCTTCACCGAAAATACGGCGAAATAGATTCGGGAACTGGAAGCCCATCCAGAACGCGGACCAGTTTGTACCCACGCCTAGGAAGTAAGCGCAGGCTTTGTCCCGAACCAGCCCAAAAAGGCGGGACAGCAAAGTCAGCCGTGAAATGAGATTGGCATGCCGCACAAAGTCGGCACGGGGCCGCTCTGCGGCGGCGGGCTGGTTTACGATCTCCGATTTCGGATTTGGATTTTGATCTTGCCAGGCGGTCATCCGCAGTCCAACCAAAACCCTGAAACCAAAACCCCAAAAACCAGAAACTGAAAGTCCTCACCGCGAAGCGGTGAGGCGGTATTGCGGTTTCTTCATTAGCCCCCGACCGGTCAGACGCATCGTGATGAACAGCCCGCCGGAAACCAGCCCCAGAGCGATAATAGCCAACGCCCCGTCCCACTGGCCGTATGATCCCAGCAGCACCGCATCATACGCGAAAAGCCAAAACAGGCCGACTCGCATGACCTGTCGTCCGCGCTGGCGCAGCGGAATGTGATGCCGTGAAAATATCGCCGCCACCCAGAGCCCATAAGCCGCAAACACCGCCACCAGGGCGCCGCAGGCGAGAATAAAATTGCGATCCACCTGCCGCCAGAAAACCATCGCCGCCAGCAGCAGGCCGTCAACCATCAGAATGCCCGCCAGAACGCCCACGACATCGCGCCGCCTTAGCCGTGGCCGTTTCACTTCCATAAAATACGCGACGGTACTGGCGAATGCGACGTGCGTAATCAAGACGGCCGATACCAGCAAGAAGGGCGCCTCCGGCCGGCCCAATTGGCAGTTCAGCCCCCGGATCAGGCCCAGGGTCAGCAATCCTGTGGCCCCCAGATATTTGCCCGCGGCGTTGTAAAAGACGATCAACAGCGCCACACCCAAAGCCAGAAACAAAGCTACCGGCACGACTTCATGCGGTTTGAAAACTACCAGCATGGCCGCGAAAAACAGGCTCAGCAACAGGCAGAGCACCGCTAAGACGATCGCCGCGGCCGGAGAAATCCGACCGCTCGGTAACGGCCGCGCTGGAGCGAAGAACCGGTCCCGCCCCATGTCCAGCAGATCATTGAGCACCATCCCGAAGCTGTACAGGAAGAACGACGCGATACCCGCAAACAAAAGCTGCCACGGTCGCGCCGCTAGCGGCGCCTGGCCCGGCAGTTTCAGCAGCAGCACTGTCCAAACGTCCGCCACCGCCGTGAGCGCCAGCGCCACCCGCATCAATTGCAGAATGCTCAATATTCGTGCGCCCATCGCGGCCTCAGCGTGCACCTAAGTAGGAACGCAGAATCAATTATTGTAGCGGGTCGAGAATCCGCTACGGTAGACCCGCTCCGATGTGCCGTCAAACCCTAGCAGCAGCAACGGCACGGCGCCCGCGTCCGCTATCGACAAGCCGCCCGAGTGGTGGAGCGCGTGGCCCAACGATTCACTCCGCAATCCTGATCAGCTCGACTTTTGCCATTTTTCAGGAGTGTAAAGGGTCAGATCCTCCGAAAATCGCGGGAGCAGGGCAACTTTTGGCACACCCTGTGCTTGGTGCGGGTGGGCAAGAAGTACCCGCCCTTCTAAAAGGTCCATGACCTTGCGCCTTTCGGTTCCTCCGAAATTGGCAAAAATGGAGCTTAGAAACGGTCGAACCTGGCGCGGGTATTGGCGCCGCGGGTCCGCCCGTTGCTGGCGACTTTCGTCTCCGCGGTCGGCTCGCGGACTCGTTCCCGCGGCCCGGGCTACGGTGGAAGACCACGACTACCGCGAAAACTGCATCGCCACCAAAATCAAATCATAGGCGGTATGGACGCCTACATCGATGCCGAAGCCCCGGAAAATAAAAATTAAAGCAAAGTAAATGCCCGCAGCGGTGCGAAACAGGAAGGTGTTCCAGGCCGGCGCCTCGTGACCCAAATAATGATAAAGCGAAAACAGCACCGCCGAAGCCAGCACGATCAGTGGAATCGCCCGGGCTGGCGAGAGTCCCAACACGTCCACCAGCATGATATTCAGCACGGTAATCAGGATCAGCCGGAACAGCAGTTCCTCATACACTCCCGCACCTACGGATAAAACCGCCTGGGTCGGCCAGGGAAGAGCACTGCCCGCCGGAATCGTGCGCGCGGCCGCCATCATGGGGCCGCTGGTCAGCAGCGCGGCCAGGAGCAGCAGCGGCATCGTCCAGAGCAGGCTTTCCCCGAGCATACCCGCGTACAAACCCGGTTCGAGTTTCCAGGGATCTTTTCGGGCCAGGTGCCAAAGCAGCAGAATAGCCACTACCGCCAGCAGGGGTAGATAATTGCCAGCGGCTCCAAAAAATGCGAAAAAGCGCAGCATCAACAGAAACGCGATGACGTTGGGGGCTGGTCCCTGATGCGGATTCCAGGGATGCAGCGTGCTACCGATCTGATACCAAAGCAGCAGGGGCAGAATAAAAATCAACGCCTGCAGGGGGCGATGGGTGCGGTCCAGGTAGCCCTCGCCGCTGCCGATGTTCATCCAGGATGAAGTTTTCTTACGCATTGCCGCCCGTTGTCGCGCAGCCAACCAGCAACCAGGAGCCAGAACCCGGACGCCGCCAGCCAGGCGGTGGCATGATAAACTCCGCCGCCATTTTCAGCCACCGGAGACTTCACGTGCAAAGAGCTTCGATTCCTGTTACAGTCAGGAGCAGTTGATCGGAAATCGACGATGGACGAGTTCAACACCACCGGCCGCCCCCGACCCGCCGCCACGGCCGACGCGGGTGTGGCGGGTGATAACGCCAATGGCCGAGGCCCCATGGGACCGGGATCGGCCCGGACCGCCGGGGGACCGGCGTTAATCGACCGGCAGCCGCCGTACGACCTGGACGTGGAAATGGCGCTGTTAGGTTCGTTGCTGATCGATCCGCAGTCCATTGGCCCCGTCACCATGATCGTCGATCAGCCGGACGCTTTTTTTTCGCGGCGTCATCAGGCCATTTTTGCCGCCATTATTGAATTGTTTCAGGCGGATGCCGGCATTGATGCGCTGACCCTGCTGAATCGGCTGCAACAGAAAAATATTCTGGAAGTCGCAGGCGGTCAGGAATATATCCGGGAGCTTTTGGGTTGCGTGCCCAGCGCCGCGAACGCGGAAAACTACGCCCGGATCGTGCGGGATAAAGCCTTGCTGCGCCGTCTGATCAGTTCCTGCGCCGCGGCCATGCAGGATTGTTACGAGAGTCCGGACGATGCCCCGGTCGTGCTGGAACGCGCCGAAAAGCGCATTTTCGATATTGCCCAGCAGAAACTTACCGGCAAACCGGTGTCCCTGGCCGAGGTGCTCAACGAAACGTTTGAGATTCTGGATCGCCATACCGGTGAACATTTAACCGGGCTGGCCAGCGGCTTCCTGGAGCTGGATAATCTTACCAGCGGCCTGCAGCGCGGTGAAATGATTGTCATTGCCGCCCGTCCCAGCGTGGGCAAAACCGCCCTGGCCATGACCATCGCCGAGCACGTCGGCGTGGACTTGAAGACACCCGTGGCCGTTTTTTCTCTGGAGATGTCGCGCCAGCAGTTGGGGCAACGTCTGCTTTGCTCCCGCAGCGGCGTGGATTCCCACAAGCTCCGGCGCGGCATGTTGTCCACCGAAGATCGCGTCCGCCTGCGCAACGCCGGGGGCGAACTTTTCGAAGCGCCCATATTTATTGACGACACGCCGGGCTTAACCATGCTGGACCTGCGCGCCAAGGCCCGGCGTTTGCAGCTGCAGTTCGGCATCAAGCTGGTGGTGCTGGATTATCTGCAGCTGATGGAGGCGCCGCGCGAGGAAAACCGCCAACAACAGATCAGCTCGATCAGCCGCGGCGTGAAGGCCCTGGCTCGCGAGCTGGACTGCCCGGTCATTTGTCTGTCCCAGCTCAACCGTGCCCCGGAGAGTGAAAACCGCCTGCCCCGCACCAGCGACCTGCGCGAATCCGGCAGCATCGAACAGGATGCCGATGTGGTGATGTTGCTGCATCGAGAGGCGGTGATGCACCGCGGTGATCAGGAATGGGCGTTGAACAACCCGGATAAGCTGCACGAGGCTCTGCTGATTGTCGCCAAACAGCGCAATGGTCCCTGTGATACGGTGAAGCTGACCTTTCTGGACCAGTCCACGCGCTTTGTTACTTGGAATCCCGGCTATGGCGCACCGACGTGATGAAAAACCTTAGGGCTGGTCAGGCTGGAAGGTAAAGCCAGGGTGTCTGGAGCGGTCCGCGTCAGGGCGTACGTCCGTCCAACGCGTTCCGGTTCAGCACCAGGCGGGTCCCGGTAAGACATGCACGTATGGGGGCTGGTCCTCGTGGAACCGACGCTTGCCTCTTGTAGAGCCGACGCCCTCGTCGGCTGATCCGCGTGGCCGATGGGGGCATCGACCCGGCTGGGGCCACAGGTGCCTTGGCGCAAAGGGTGGGAATGTTGAAAATAGAATATAGACGCCGTTGGCGACGGCCTTGGAGAGATGTCCGAGCGGCTTAAGGAGCACGATTGGAAGTCGTGTGTGGGGGATGACCCCACCGTGGGTTCGAATCCCACTCTCTCCGCTTTTTATAATTGTGGTCAATTTCACCGGACAAAATCGGCGCGCACGGCGCGTGCGCGACGTTGGGGCGGGCAAAAGGACCATAATCTATAACAGTTTTCCACGGTCCGTGGGCTTCCCACGAAGCTTTTCCGTCCATAACCGTGAGGTTCGAACCGACTTTTCTGAAAAAGTCGCGGTTTTCGGTAACGGTTCGCGTCGGTTGCTCCAAACTGGCTTGTTGCAAGGCTTTTACGAACCCGATGACGGGTTCGAACCGTGAGGCACGGTTGGCCTCGACAGTCTTCCGCTTCTCCTTGGATCCCTGCCGTTCCGTAATCAGTTTGCCCTTGGCCTCACGGAATTCATCCAAAGTGAGGGCTTCGGCCATATATGCGTCCGTAAGGCGATCGATTTTCTGGTCGATCTCCCGATTGCGATTCTGGAAGGCAGTAATGTCGGCAACCGTTGCCTGGGTATCCCGGCGTTGCTGGGTGCCCAGTTCGGCCAGCATCCAGTCCGTCCAAGCAGTGGGTACAGTGACGGTAGCCAGAGCCTTGGTGATTTGATCACTCAAGTGTTCTTCCCGCACACAGGGCTGGGAACAGGGCTTGACCCGCTTGGCGCAGCGGCAGTAGGTATAGTGGTGCACCGTGCCGCACTGGTGGTGCTTGACCTTCGTTTCAGTGGTAATGAAGCAGCCGCACTCACCGCAGCGGAACATGCCGCGGTAGAGGAACGGCTTGTAGCCGGAGTCTTTGGGTTGGCTTTTCGGCTGCATCACCTGCTGACAGCGGTCGAAGAGCTGCTTCGTCACCAACGGTCCGTGTTTGCCTTCATAGAGTTCACCGCTAAAGCGAATGAGACCGTAGTAGACCGGATTCCGCAGCAGGTACTGGTAGTTGGAGACCGACATTTCCCGGCCCTTCTTACCGATGAGGCCAAGGGCATTCACTTTCTGCCGCACCTGATTGAGTGTGTAGGCACCCGTGCCGTAAAGCTCAAAGGCAGTGCGGATCAAGGGGCCGTTGTGGGGGTCAACGGTAATCGTTCTGGTTAGCCGGTCATTGCGGTAGCCCAGGGGCGCCCATTGGGGGAATATGCCGTTTTGTACCTTCTGCCCCTGGCCCCACTTGATGTTCTCCGAGAGGTTGTCCACGTAATACTTACTCATGCCAAAGGCGATGGAAAGCATGAGCTTCCCCTGGGGCGTGGGGTCGAACCAGAAGGTGGAGAACTGCAGGGACGTGAGCTTGGGGTGCTCCTCATTGTCAAGGCGCGCCGGAGGCGAATTTAAGGTACATCGTCAGCCAGGGGCGGCGGCGGGCCGGGGCCTTGGGGGGAAGAGGCCCCGGCCCGCCACCGCGCGCGTTTGGCCGGGGGTATCCGCGCCATCGGCCCTGTGCACCTCCGCCGGCGTCCGGTAGTCCAGCGACTGGTGAACCCGCTGGTGGTTATAGAAGCGGAAGTAACGCCCCAAGCCCCGCGGCGCCTCACCCAGCGTCTGGTAGTCGTGGAGGTATAGATCCTCG
>JAJYFE010000155.1 GCA_021785435.1 Planctomycetota bacterium | reverse complement strand
GTATGACCGCTCCCTGACGGTCGGGAACCGGGGGTATGACCGCTCCCTGGCGGTCGGGAACCGGGGGTGTGACCGCTCCCTGACGGTCGGGAACCGGGGGTATGACCGCTCCCTGACGGTCGCGGCTCGGTCGGGCGCCCGAACCGCGACCGGTGTCCGAGCCGCGACCGTCAGGGAGCGGTAACCCCACCCCCGCCAACTCCGCCCCCTGCCGCTCGTTCACATACACGCACGTACTTTGCACCGCATCCATGTCCCACAGGTAGCGCGTGCTCCCATGGCGCGTCCACGCCCGGGTATCCGCGGGGAAAATCCCCGCTTCAACCATCCGGCGCGTGGCGTACGATTTAAAATCATTCATAATGCGTTCCGGCGCGGCCGGAGCCGCAACCACAGCGTGCACATGGTTGATGCGAACATTCACCGCGTACAGTTCCCAGCCGCGATGCTTGCACACCTCGCGGATGGCTCGCTCAATCGCATCACGCTGGGGTCCGTCGAAATGGACCGGCATGCGCTTGAGTCGCCGAAATTCCGCCTGCGCCCGTGCCTCGTCCTCATCCAGCGGCGCCGTACCGGGAACGTTGTGGGTGCGATCGACAGAGCCGGCCTCGTCGCCGTGCAACCAGGTGCCGTAGGCGGTAAACGTGATGAAATACGCGCGTGGATAGGACGAGGCCGCTCCCTGACGGTCGGGAACCGGGAGTGTGACCGCTCCCTGGCGGTCGGGGACCGGGGGTATGACCGCTCCCTGACGGTCGCGGCTCGGACCAGCGCCCGAGCCACGACCCGTGCCCGAACCGCGACCGGTGTCCGAGCCGCGCCCGTCAGGAAGCGGACCGTCCGGAAGCGCGAACCCCACCTCCTCCCCCACCACCTCCATCGCCAGCAGCACGCGTTTGCGGTCTTTCTTGCATAACCACCGTGTTTTCAGCAACGGCAATTTCGCCCGACAGTTTTTGCACTTCACCGTACGTGCCCAAAGATATGCGACCGTCGGCTTGGCCACCCAGCGCGGATTGCGTTTGTCGGCCAGGTAGTCCTTTGAGAATTCCGCGTTCAGCGCATGCATGTCCGGCGTGCCATCATCTTTCAGCGGCACCAGTTTCAGGCTGCCATCCGAGCCGCGACCAATTTCCGAGCCGCGACCGTCAGGGAGCGGCCTCCTTGATCCTTTCACCTCCGGCTCGAATTCCGCATGGGTCGGATAAAACCGCGCCAGCTCCCGCCGGGCCTTATCCAGCACCCACTGGCCCCACGCCCGCACGTGCCAGGCCAGATCGGCATCGGGGCATACCGCTCCGTTACCGTCGCGGCTCGGATCAATTCCGCGACCGCTTTTTAATCCACGACCACTATCCGAGCCGCAAGCAATTTCCGAGCCGCGAACAATTTCCGAGCCGCGACCGTGAGGGAGCGGCACACCACCGTGCCCTGCGCCATCAAAAAGCCCACCCACCGACCTGCGCCCCGCGCTGTCGGGATTCACCTTGTAAAACCCCTCCATAAACTCCTGGTTCTTGAGGATGAACTCCGGCAACGGCCAAGTCTTGCCGGCAAATTTCTGCGGATATTCCAGCGTGCATTTCAGTATGAACCACGCCACCGGGTTGATATCCACGGCCGTGGCTTCGCACCCCAGCCGCATCGCCTCCAGCGGAATCGCGCCACCGCCGGCAAATGGGTCAAGGACTTTGGGCGCTCTTCCGCCGTACGCTTTCTTGATTTCCTGTCGGAACCATTCCAGATCGGCTGTATTTTCCGTTTCCCGGCCCCAATGCAAAATGCCGCCCTCGGTTTCCTCCTTCACCCGTTCCACGGTTTGCCCGTTGGGCATTTTTTTGCGTTCGGTCCTTTTGACGACCCGGCCGCCGATTTTTTCGCAAAGCTCGCGCCGCTTCTCCGGCGTGCCGGGATCAGGCAACAGGGTGGCGATCAACGCCGCCCGGCACGCCGCCAAAGGCCGCCGTGCCGGCCAGATATGCAGCGTGGAGATGTGCCCATGGCGGACGTTCTTCTCGTGGACAGAGTCCAGCGAAGTCTGCTTCAGCGGGAATGCAAATTCAATCAGCCGGGGGAAATCAGTCATCCGGAACCCTCCGCGCTGTGGCCTTCCGCCATGCCCAGCACCTCCCTGAAATCCTTCTCAAGCTGCCGACGCAGTTCGGGGACGACCGTCCGCATCTGATCAAACGCCCTCCTCTGGGCCTCGCGTTTGTCCTGCAGGGCCCTGGTATCGTGCGGCGGGACGTCGTCGAACGACGTGACCTCCAAATAGGGCGCCAAGAGCTTGTCATATAGCTCATCCATGCGCTTACAATTCGATTCCGTGAAGAAAATCCGGTTCTTGTCCAGAAATGTCTTAAACCGCCCAAGCGCGCCGGTCGCCGCGCAGCGGGCCGTCTCGTTTCCGCCCTGCGGCACGCATGCGTTCACCGCGGCCTCCACCGCAACCAACCGGACGTACAGCCTGCGTATTGTGCGGGCACGATCCGCGTGCAACCTGGAAAACCGGATGCGATTCTCGTCCAGGGCCTTCTGGTATCCGGCTTTCCATCCCTCAAGCTCCTCCTTAAGCTTCGCTTTGTATTTCTCCAGCGCGGCCTTCCCAAGCCAGCGAAGCGCCACGCCGCTTACGGCGATTCCGCCGATTGCGCCCCCTCCCAAGTTGGCCACATAAATCCAGATGTTCATATTTGCTCCTCCGCAGCCTGCGACACCTGCGCGGAATTAATCACCACGCTCCCCTTCGCCTTTGCCAGTAGGCTTGCAAATGGATCGCGTACCCGCACCAAGCGCGGCGCGGGTGTTGCGCAGTCGTATACCACATACAGCCAGTAGCCGTCACGCAGATTGGCCGCCCGCGCCCATTCGTTGGCCGTGACTTCCACGTCACCCGTGCCGGCCCGGCCTTTGACCTCAATGGCCTTTGTGGGGCCGACCGGACCACTTCCTGACGGTCGCGGCTCGGAACGCGGTTCGGAGAGCAAATCAAACCCCGGATTGTCCGTCAGCCCCGCCGCGCGGGCCAGTTCCGGCGTGTGGACATCCTTCACCGTCGCCCCGGCGGCCTCTTCGAATGCACGGGCCAAATCCATCGCGATCTTCTCAACCTCGGCGTCATGCCGCTTTACATCCTCGAGATCTGCCGACGGTACAACCAGTGCGTGCGCTAAGAATTCAATGGCACCGGGGCCAATCAAATCCGGCTCGCGGGCGAGCGTCGTTAAGGCCATGTCGCGGCGCCCAGCCAGCGACCGCTGCTGGTCTTTAATTCCGCCAAGGGCTTTGGCGGCGGCGGTATTGCCGGTTCGGGCTTTTTCCGCCTGCCTGACGCGGGCTGCGGCCAATTCCGCCTCCTGGTAGGCAAAGCTGCGCCGTACAAATTCCAGTCGTTCCGGCAAGCTGTTCAGCAGGGTTTGCCGGTGCTCGCTCGCCAGCGCACGCGCCACACTTTCACTCGCATAGGCGCAAGCCTGTTCTTTCAGTCTCTCGGCCACCATGGCCAGCCGCTGGGCCTCCGGCGGCAAACCATGGCCACCTTTAAGCAGCAGCAGATGTTCCACCGGGCATTGGGCGATTTCCGCCCCTTCGTACTGTTTGATCCCTACAAGCCGGCAGTCCAACACTTCTTCGCGGGCCAGGTCCGGCAATTCGCGATCCGCACGGCGAAGCACGCTCACCAGCGCGAGGTGAAACAGGTACGGTTTTTCAGTGGTCGGATCGATGAATGCCGCGCCGCGCCGGGCTTGGTCCTGCAGTTGCTCGCTGACCGTCGCCCGGAAACATTCGAACAGCGGTTCGCCGGGGTGCAGCCAGATGATGCGGTCTTTATCCGCCGGATCGGGGCGAATCACCGACAGGCATGTCCGCTGCCGGGCGGAGTAAAACTCCATTTCATGCAGGAGCGCATCAACCGCGCCATCACGGATCGGCCTGAATGTAAAACAGCCGTTCATGTCGCCATCGATCCCGATACCGACCAGCGGCGCTGCGTTTTCAATATAGTTGCGGACGTAACCCGGCAACAACCGGCGGTAAGTTTCCTGCTGCAGGTCCTGGCGGAGTTCCGGCAGACGGCGCTTCACATCGCCGCCGTCGCCATAAAGCTTCTTCTCCTTTGCCTCCAGCGCCGCGACTTGCTCCGCCGTGAGCTTGCCCTCCAGCTCGCCGGCGACCGTGGCCGCATCACCCACAGCGGCGCGCTGCATATAGTCTTTAAGCGATACGCCTTCAAAGAGCCGGCCAATCGAGTCGTATACCTTTTCCGTGCCCAGAGCGCTGCGGATAGCCTCCAGCTTGGCCAGCAGCGTCCTAAGCACCAGCCCCTCGCGCGTCTTTGGCGCGACGAGATTGACGATTCGCACCGGATCATGCTTTTGGCCGTAGCGGTGAATCCGCCCCATCCGCTGTTCCAGCCGGGCCGGATTCCACGGCACATCGAAGTTGATCATAATCCAGCAGAACTGCAGGTTAATGCCTTCCGCCGCGGCATCGGTGCAAATCATGAACTGGGCACCGCCCTGTTCGGTAGGCCGGCGAAACCGCTCCACCTGTTCCTGGCGCCGGGTGTAATCCATGCCGCCATGAATGCGGGCGATTTGTTCCGTATAGCCCATGCCGCCCAGCCTTCTGACCAGGTAATCCAGCGTGTCGCGATGCTCGGTGAAGATAATGAATTTCTCGCCCGCAAAGCGACTGCCGGTCAGCACTTCACGGAGCTTGTCAAATTTGGATTCTCCGCCGTGCTCGTAAACGTTGCGGGCCAGATCGCGAATGCCCACTACTTCTTGCCGTTCCGCGACCAGTTCCGCCAGCGATGACGCCGGGACGCCCCCGAGCAAGCTTACTTCGGAATCTTCCGCTTCCTCATGCCCGTCAACGGTTTCCTCTTCGTCAGCGGTCTTGGTGTCCAAAACGTCCGGCTCGCGATCCAGGTTGCGCTGAAGAATGCCAAGCCGTTCTGGCGTCAGTTCGCCGGTCTGCATTTGGCGGATCAGGCCATCAAGTTTTTCGATCCGACGCTCCAGGGAACGCAACAGCGCATAAGTGGAACTGGCCAGCCGGCGCTGCAACACGCTCATCGCCATCTGGGCGGCGGAGCGGTTCAGTATTTTGGCCTGGTTATAGACATAGCGCATGTATTCGGTGGTCTGGTTGTAAAGTTCCTGCTCGCTGAATGGACCTTGGGTCAGATCGTAACCCAGCGTGTCGGATATACGCCGCGGATACAGCGGCTTGCCGTCAAGTTGCACCATTTCTTCCTTGGTGCGACGGATGAAATGGGCTTGGCGGTGCGCGGGCGGGTATTCGCCGAATGCCTGCGGGGTGGCGAGAATTTGCGGCTCCAGCAAACGCCAGAGGCCGTAATACGGATAATCTTTCCCCTGGTGCGGCGTGGCGGTGAGCAGCAGCGCGTGATGCGCCGCCCACGGCAACCGCCAGGCCGATTCGGCATCCGGAACGCCGCACAGGCCTTCGGCCAACTTGTAGCGGTCGGTCTTGTTCACCCGCAAATCACCGCCGCGATCCACGGACAATTTGTGGGCTTCATCGAAAATTACCAAATCATACGGCTGCACGCCCGGCTCCCGCAGGCATGCGAACATGCGTGATCCGGCCAGCGTGTCCACGCTGACGATGACGCTGTCACTCTGCTCGCCGATGAATGGATTGCCGCTTTTCGCGTCCGCACCCCTGATGATGTTAAACCGCAGACCAAACAGCGTCGCCAACTCGCTTCGCCAGTTGCCGATCAGGCCCGCGGGCGGAATGATCAAAACGCGCCGAATGAGGCGGCGGCATTTCATCTCCCGGATATAAAGGCCGGACATGATGGTTTTCCCGGCGCCGGCATCGTCCGCCAGGAGAAACCGTAGCGGCGATTGCCTGAGCATGTGCTCGTAGACCGCGATACGCTGATGTGGCAATGGGTCGATCTGGGAGATTTCCGTCGCAAACACCGGATTGAACATGTGGCCGAAACTTAAGCGTTCGCCTTCGGCCAATACGCGAACTACCTCCGGCGGCGCGGTAAAGTCCAGCGGCAAAGCCGCCTCGCGCCCAATGTCCGAGCCGCGCCCAATGTCTGAGCCGCGCCCGTTAGGAAGCGGTTCATCCATTCGCTGCAACCGCGACCAAGCCAATGGCGAAGGGCGGGTTTGGCCGTTTTCCCAGCGGTTCACCGTGGCGAACGAGACGCCCACGCGCGCCGCCAACTCGACCTGCGTGAGGCCCAAGCGGGCGCGGAACTGTTTGATCCGCGTAGAGTAGTCGGTCGGGACAGCTGAAGATGAAGTTTCAGACGCCGTGCCGTTCCTCAGTTCGGGCGGTCCAGACAAGATCGTCTGGGCCAAACTGCGGAAAGTATAGCATGTGTGATAGCGGCGTCAATTCTTTTCACGCGGGGTTGTGGCGGTCGGGGTGCATCCAGTAGGCGGTTGCGGTTTTTCGGCCACGCGGCCCGTTGCGGCAGTCCCTCCAGCCGTATCGCCAGGGCCATGAGTCGTATGATCCGCGGAAAAAGTCCTTTTGGCGCTGGTGGGGTTGGGGGAGTCTCGGCTAGCACCATTTGCTTGCGGTCATGCCGCGCCGAACTGAAATGCACCTTGCATCGGAACCTAAGTTTGGCTGGTACCGCGGTCATGCCGCCCGATCCTTCTACCACTCGGCCAGGGTCTTGATGCCATTGGGCCGGAATGCAATGGCCACGGTGCCGTCATAATCCACCCGCTCCAACGGGCCGGTAGTGGCAGCCACCTATTTATTACGCCAAGTCCAGCGCGCGGGTGCCTGTGGGATTGGCCCCGGCGGCGCCACCGGCGGGCTATGTCGCATCGAAGGTAGGGGGGGCATCCCGATGCAAAGCGTTGGCGGGCATATCTGATCGTGCCCGACAAGGATAAAGCCACCGCGCTCCTCCGGCGGGACACCTCGGGTGGTCGGCCCTTGGCCGGCGACGGCCTAATCAGCAAATTCGAGAAACCGCTGGACCGACGCTTGTGTCCATTGCCGGCCGGGCGCCCGACGAATCGCCAGGCGACCCGCGAAGATAAGAACAATGAAATTACGTGACCGTCCCCAGTCTTCCACGGCGGGCGAATCTTCGGCGTATTGGCCAACAAAAATGGCGAGAACCGCACGCATGAAGGCGCGAATTCACTGCTGAGAGAGGCAGGGCCGCCGCCGCCCTCCGCTTCGCGGCCGGGGCGCTGCCTGGCAACGGAATACGGGTAGCCGACACGGCACCGGTCCGCTATTGTTAACCACCGGGTTTGGGCCTAAGGTGGCTCGTGGCAGAGGCCTCCGGCAGGGCCGACGCGACGCAGCCGATTGGTATGCCTCGTTGGCATGAGCCTGTTATGATAATGCCATGGGAGGTCCTATCCCCGTTGCAAGGTGGAGCGCTTATGGGCCTCGTCTATTTCCTGGGTGCCGGATTTTCTGCTGCGTACGGGCTTCCCATGATGAACCAGTTTTTCCCGTTCGCACGCCAGTGCCCCTTGCTCGACGACAATCAGAGGAGGTTCTTGGCGGAGGTCCAGCGCTTCGCGCATATGGGGGTGCGCTTGGTGAACATCTCGCGGAACAACATGGAGGAGATGCTGTCATTCCTTGAGATGGCCGAGCAGGGCGGGCAGGTGCCCGACCGTATTCGGGCGCTTTCTCGTCACGCGGACAACGCCGTCCCGCCATCGGAAATGCTGAAACGCATCATCGCTGCGGTATACGGACCCTTGACGATTGACACCGCACACTGGCAGTACCTTGCGCGCTACGCCGCTGCGACTTTCGCGTTGGACGGTTCCGATCCAGCGGCGGGCCTTGCCCAAGTCCGATCTGGGACACTAATTCCCGGGCCGACCAGGAGCATACAGCCCCAGCGGATGACGATCATCACGACAAACTACGACCTTTGCATTGAGGTACAACTCTTGCGCTTCAATCGCCTAAGAGTACGGCTCGTCGGCAACTGGGTCTCATCCAGTGGAAATCCGCAGGGCAAGGGCGAAAACGCCGAGGCCAGCATATACGACTCTGAGTCCCCCGTAACGCTCCTGCGATTGCACGGTGCGGTGAACTGGGGAATAGCCTCGCAAATTGGCCTAGACGGCAAACTGCAATATGACTTCCGCGTCGTTTCTCATTTGGACCCAAAGGACCGTTTGCCGTGGGCGATCAAGTCGGACCTCTATGGCGCAGAGTCCACAACCCCTTTCTTGGTCGCGCCAACGATATTGAAACACCAAGCTGACGGTCCCTACGCTGAACAGTGGAGGGAGGCGGCGAAGGCCCTGGCGAAGGCGCGGCACGTCATCTTCGTAGGCTACAGCTTCCCCGAATCAGACGCGTACATGCGGTATTTTTTGGGGGCGTCACTATCGGAAAACGTTGACCTCGAATCCATCATCATCGTTGATCCACGGGCCGATGAAATCGTGGGGCGGCTGGCGGCCAACCGTGGGTATGGCCCACATTTTGTAGACATGCTTCGCCCATACGGCAGGCGCTGGGACGAATAGTAGGCCACCACCTCCTTCCGGTTGCGCAAATTTACGAAACCGTTGCCTTCGGGGGTGCGAACGCAACTGCCTTGTTAACTGGCTCGGGAATTTCGGGGTGAGAGTGAGAGAGTTTGCTGCGCGGGGGCGGCCTACCATGGCTGGCTGGCTGTTTTGGGGCGCTCTACCGCGCTTTCGCGCCGCCAGCGGCCACCCGGCGACAGCGCCCGAACCCTTGTCTTTATTGGCCAAAACGAACGAATCCCGCAGCCTCTCGGCCACGGGGTTTTTCCTTAACCGGTTGCTACGGTAGTTCCGCACCGCCAACTCAAACTCCGCGGGTAGGATTCGAGCCTACAACCCGCCGGTTAACAGCCGGCTGCTCTACCATTGAGCTACCGCGGAAAATAACTTCGCGCTCTCGTCCCTCCGCGCTTCCGACCCGCCGGTGAGTCCCGCTAGCCATCGGGACTCCACCCTTGAGCGTAACCGTTCACGGGTCCCGACGGCTATCGGGATTGGCGCGGCCCAAACCCGTCGCTGTAGTTTGGTCGCCCACGGCGACCTTCGGCGGACCGAGGAGTCGCCTTGGGAGACCTTGCCGGGGGCAGCGGTCCGCCGAATAAAAAGACGTTCTGATGACGAATAAAATCTTCGCGCGGCGCAAAGATTTTGCAGGATTGTGATACAGTACAGTGGGGTCGGCCCCATCAAATACGCCCGGCCGAGGACCATGCCGACGAATAACGCCGGCTGGTTTGCCGGGATGCCTGTCCCCCGCCGCCCGCTGGGCACCCATCCACCATAACGCTTCGATCATGGCGCATCCGCTCGGGGCAATGATTTCGTCCACCGCCAGCTCGCCACAGCGAGTCGCTCCCGGAGACTTGGCCACTTGCATCCGCTCCAGTAATGGCGGCAGCCACACTCCTTCCCGACTGAGATAACCAGCCCGCGCCCGGCTTTCTGTTTCGTCGATGACCTGATCCGATGTCTGCATAGGTGGCTCCTTTCCATGAAAGCGAAAGAACAAATATTTACTTCTGATCCTGCCGGATCAGACGGTTAGGAGCCGCCTCTTTTTCGACCTTCAACCCTGTTTGGGACACCTAACAAACCCGTGGAGCAGGAAGCCAGGCATGAAAAGCCTTATACTGGTGGTGGACAAGAAACCATATGAGAAGTGTCGGTTTAGCAATACTTAGCTCGACTTTTGCCGATTTTTGGAGTCTCACGCGGCCCGGCAAAGCTGATCCAGCAGCGTGAGGCTTGGCGGTTCAACATGGCTACACGCTTTAAAAAAATCGGAT
>JAJYFE010000154.1 GCA_021785435.1 Planctomycetota bacterium | reverse complement strand
GCGGTATACCCCACCGGTGTGGGCCGAGGAAGTGCCGCTGGCGGGCCGGGTCATCGAACTGGCGGCGGTCTACGGGTGCGATGGTACACCGCCGATCACGGCGTTGTTACGACGGGAAGGCTGGCTGGTGAACCACAAGCGGGTGGAACGGATCGGGCGGCCGGTCGGCCTAAAAGTGCCGCAGAAACAGCCGAAACGTGGGCGTTTATGGAGGATTGACGGCAGTTGTGTGCGGCTGCGTTCGGCATATAAGGATCATGTGTGGGCGTATGATTTCGTGAGGGACCGGACGCATGATGGAGCCGGCTTTAAGATGCTGACGGTCGTGGATGAATTTACGCGAGAATGCCTGGCCATCGACGTAGCGCGTAAGTTGACCAGCGATGACGCACTGGAACGCTTGTCCTGGCTGATGGCGACCCGCGAGGTGCCGGAGCCTATCCGCAGCGACAAGGGGCCGGAGTTTACAGCAAAATGTGTGCGGCGGTGGTTGGCGGACGTCCAGGTCAGGACGTTGTTTATCGCACCGGGCAGTCCGTGGGAGAACGGGTACGTGGAAAGCTTTAAGGGGAAGCGGCGCAACGAGTTGCTGGATCGGGAGATATTTTACAGTCTGCGGGAGGCCAAAGTGTTGATTGAGCGGTGGCGGCAGCATTACCACCAGGTACAGCCGCATTCGGCCTTGGGCCACCGGCCGCCGGCACCGGAGACGCAGGCCGTGGGCTGGCCCTGCGCTACGCTCCGGGCCAGGCCACGGCGATTCCGGGGTTGAGGCGAATCCGCCGCCGCACGAGATACCACAGGCCGCCCATGCCACACATGGATAGGCCCACAATCATGCCGGCGCCATGCAGGGTCAAAACAGCGTAAAACGAATCGGCGGACATCGAGATACAGCCCGCTTGCGAGGCCCGAAGCAGCAAACCCGCCAACAGCATCAGGCCAACCAGCCCCAAGCCACTTCCCAGGAACAGGTTCATCACCGGCCGCCCCGACCGGTTGGAGACGCCCGCATTCATTTTTCATCTCCCACCGTGAAGGCTTTTTCCATCAGGGCATGCTCGGGGCCGCAATATTCCAGGCACCGCGCTGTATAGCGGCCCGGTTTATGAAAGACCAGCCGTAGATAGTTGGTGTAATCGGGCATGGCCTGGACTTGCCCCACCAGGCGCCCCTCCGGATCGTAAATGCCCAAACCATGATTCACGTCGCGTGAAGTCACCTCAAAAATAAGGGGCTGGTTGGCGGGCAGGTGCGACGGCATAAGGAATGTGTACTGTTCCGCGATCACCGGCACGCGCAGCGCCGGCGCCAGAGCCGCCGTGGCCGAGACATAAGGGAAAAAGGGAATGGAAGACGCGAAGGCCGCGAATACAATCAAAAGCAGCCCCCCAAACCACCAGCCACGGATGGCGTACGCCCGCTTCTGGACTTGGGCTTGCTCCCTGGACGGCAGCCAGGTGGAAAATACCACCGCCATGAAAACGACAATGGCTACCCCCGCCAGCATGCCAAAGAGCAACAACAATCGTAACGCCGCGTCCATCCAGCCTCCTTTGCCGACACCCTCCGGCCGGCACTTCCGAAACGCCTGTCAATTCAGCTTGCGAATCAACGCGGCCGCGCCGCCCCCATTCACAATCGACGCGCCGGGCGCGTCCAGGGCCGAGTTAGTGTATATTAAGGTTGTTATATATTCAACTCCGCGTCTCGCCCCTTTTTTGCCGGGCGAAACCGTATCGGCGCCAGCTCCCCTTTTCCACCTGGACGTTATAAGGATCGTGCAGCTCGCAACCGTCTTAAGAATTGATTCAACCGCGGTCCGATGCGCCGCAGTTGTTCCCGATGCACGGCGGAGAGTTTCTCCCAAGCGGTTGCTGCGGCTTTGCGGCCTGGCCATCTCCACCGGTGGGACCGGCGAGCGCTTGGCCAAAGCTTGGCTCTGGCTGATCGCCGCCATCATGGATTTTTACTTCTTTCACCGTTTACCCGCGCCAGGGCCCTGACCAACCCACGCCCACCGGTACAGGTGGCTTCCGGTAGCGGGATCCGTTGTCGTTGGATTGATGGCACGTCACGGCTTCAGCTCGGAAAAATCTGTGGCCACGGCCGACCAGCAGCGCTGGAGGTTATCGTTCTGGAGTCACGGCTGATCGAACTTCAGATCGAAGGGGATCCGTCCGTTGTTTAAGGTCAGCGACGAGCTGGCCCAGCGCAGTCGCCGTCCGAACAAAAAGCATCCGTTACGCCGCCTGAAAAAGTACGCCCTCCAGCGTTGCGAGATGCTGGATTACCGCACGGTCCGAGTCAGGGGATGGGACATCGGATCCGGGCCGACCGAGGCCCTGCAAAAGATGCTGACCTTACGGCTCAAACGGCCGAGTCTGAAATGGGATGCCGACCATGCCCCCGCCATGATGACGCTGCTGGCGATGCGCGAGAACAACCAGCACCAGCAATGATGGGCCATGCGGGATCGGGCTGCATCATGCCCCCCAATATGGCCACCCACTGCAGACTGAACCTGCATTGCCAGCGCCGATTTGACGGCACGATCCACTTCGACTATGATACTGTTTTTGGTTAAGGCCACGCCGGACCACGGGCGCAAACAGTGGAAGCTCCAGGACGCGAAGACGTCGAGCGAAACAGAAGCGTCGCATTGACGCTATGCTGACCGGGCCCCGGTGGGTCGGGCCAGCCAATCTGGTTTGCCCGCCATTTTTCGCTTTTTGGATTTTACGACGCCAGCCGTGGGCCGCAGCCAAAGACCCTCAGGCACGAGGCTATAAAAGATATTTGGGCGTAACACACGGCAACGCCTACCAGAAATCTTTGCGCCGTGCGAAGAATTTGCTGGATTGGAGCACAGCGATGTATATCGGCCGGTCGTGCCCGCCCCCCATGGAGCCGGATGGGGCGCAAGGTCTCAGACTCTGCGGCCGTTTCCAGAAAACTGGATGGAGTGGTTAGATGGCAGGACGATTTCGCGGCAAGCGTTACCAGGAATCTGTGAAGTTGGTCCCGGCGCAGCCAGTGACGGTGGAGAAGGCGCTGCCGATTTTGAAGCAATTCAAGAAAGTCAAGTTTGATGAGACCGTCAACGTAGTGGTGCACCTGGGCATTGACGCCAAACAGGCGGATCAGACGGTGCGTGGCTCCGTTAGCCTGCCCAAGGGCATCGGCAGAACCAAACGGGTCATTGCCTTCGTGCAGGGCGGTAATATTGAACTGGCCAGGGCGGCCGGTGCGGTGGAAGCGGGGGCGGAGGATCTGGCTAAAAAAGTCGGCGACGGTTGGCTGGATTTCGACGTGGCCGTGGCCACACCCGATATGATGCCCAAGATCGCCCGGTTAGGCAAAGTGCTCGGGCCGCAAGGCAAGATGCCCAGTCCGAAAGCTGGCACCGTGACCGCCGATGTGGCCACCGCGGTGAAGGAATACACTGCCGGTAAGGTGGAATTCCGTAACGATGCCGGCGGTAACATTCACGCCGCGGTCGGTAAGCTAAGCTTCAGCGAGGCGGATCTGGCCGCCAACGTTCACGCTTTCTTACATACCATCCGGCGGTTGAAGCCGGTGACGGCGAAGGGAAAATATATCCGCAGCGTAACGCTCCACAGCACCATGAGCCCAGGCATTACGCTGGACACGGCGCATCTGGAGGTCGAACCCGCCGAAGGCGCTTGAGGCCTCTGAACCTGGGGCTTCGTCGCACTCGAAGAGGATGAAAATGGCAACCACGGATTTCACGGATTCCACTGATTTTATCCGTGTCACCGGTGTGATCCCCGCCACGGCGGGTAAACGGTGGTTCCTTTCCCGTTATTCTCGGAGCAGCTAAACATGAGTAGACGCGTAAAAAATCTGGTCGGAACGGAACTGCAAAAGCGGCTCGGCGGCGTCGATAGCCTGGTTATCGTGGACTATCTCGGCATCAACGCCAACGATTTGAACAAAGTCCGGGCCGGCCTCCGGGCCAAAAACGTGCGGCTCACCGTCGCCCCCAACGCCCAGGCCGTCAAAGTCCTTAGCGCCTGCGGATGGAAAGATGCCGCCAAGGTGTTCGTTGGTACGAACGCCTTGGTCTATGGCGGCGATTCGGTGGTGGACGTCGTTAAGGAACTGGTCGCGCAGGCCAAGGCCGTTGAAAAACTCCGCATCAAGGCGGCGGTGGTGGAAGGAGAGCTCCTCGACGCCCGGGCCGCCGCGGCTCTGGCGAACAGCCCGAACAAAAAAGAATTGAAAGCTCTGATTGTCGGCCAGGCGCTGGCTCCGGCACGGGCGTTGACCGGGCAAATTGTTTCGCCTGGCCGCAAGCTCGCCGCGGTGATCAACGCCCTGATCGCGAAGAAAGAAAAGGAATCGCCTCCTGCCGCAACGGCGGCTTGAGGCGCCAGCGGAGCGGTTGAGCTGTATCCGGGATGCGCGTAACCGTTCCCATGCGGAGCAACCAGACGTTTTAGCCGTCCTGCAGCCTGCCTGGAGCAGTTAAAACGGGGCGTGTGGCCCCGGCTTAGGATGGCCAGCACATAAGGAAAGGTCCTACCATGGCCGAGTATGCGGCGGAAATTGCGGAATTGGGCGAGAAGATTGTGGCGCTGTCGCTGTTGCAGGCGCGCCAGCTCAGCGAATATCTCAAGGAAAAACACGGCATTGAGGCCGCTGCCGGTGCGGTGATGACGGCGGGTCCGGCCGCCGCGGCAGCCGGTGCGGCGGCCGCCCCTGCCGCCGCGGAGCAGACCACGTTCGATGTGGTGCTCAAAGCGCCTGGGGCCAAGACCATCCAAATCATCAAGATTGTTCGCGCTGTGACCAACCTGGGCCTTAAGGAAGCCAAGGATCTGGTGGTCGGGGCGCCCAAGGTGGTCAAAGCCGGGGTGGACAAGGCCGAGGCTGAAAAGCTTAAGAAAGAGCTGGAAGCCGAAGGCGCCACCGTCGAACTCAAGTAGGCTCGCGGCGTGCGGCGGCAACCTGCCCGCTGTACCTTCGCGACGTTTTTTCGTCGCGGCGCGTCTGCCCTGCGCGTTGCGCGGATGAACCCGTGTATGGACTTTCCGGCGCGGCCCGCCATGGGCGGGTAAACTGAGCCGCAACCAAAATATATAGCCCTTAGTCCGCACGGAGGCGGATCGGCCACGGCGGATCGAGGAGTCGCCTTTGGAGCCCCTGCCGAGGGTGCATCCTCCGGCGGAAACCGGTGGTTCCCCGCGGGCCAAAATCTTCGCGTCGCCCGAAGAAACACGCGGTTTGTGGCGGGGATCTCGCGGATCTTAACAACAAGACGGACCAACCCGCCCACCCCGGGTGCATGGCGGATTTGGCGCGCCAGTGCCGTTTTCTGCGCGCCAGTTTCGCGCAGCCGGGTAAGGACGGCAAGCGATGCTCGTAGCCCGGAGGCCGCCGCGGACGACTAAACTGCGGCGGCGGGTCCGGGCCTGGTACAAACATAGACTCGAAATCGTCAATGAGTATTCATAGCCCGGAGCGTAAGCGACGGGTTCAAGGGCCGGTTGCGGCGACCAACCTCGCCGCCGCGGCATAGTCACCTCCCGCGACCTACGGACTATGAAAAAATAGCCGGTTCAACGGCGCATGGGCTTCGTTGTCTGGCGTCGATTTACCGATTATTTTCCCCTCAAGATCAAAAACATAAAGATCGCCGTCTTTTGTGCCGCTAAATAGGAACGCGGAATAAATCCGTAGCGGGTCGAACATCCGCCGTAGTAGGCACACTCCGATGTGCCGTCGAACCAGCGGACAGGCCACGGCACGAGACCTGTGCCCACCGGGGCGGATCTTCGACCTGCCGCGGGGGGCCACACGGAACGTCGCCGGCGGTCGCATGATTCATTCCGCGCTCCTACTTATACCGCACACGGTTATTAATGATACATTCCAGAGGCCAGGCCAGCGTGCCTCTGGCCCAGAAAAGCGGCGGCACGCCGCTTCTACTTTGGCGAACGGTACGTCTTAATAAGAGCCGTGCGTAGTATAGCCAACAGCGGTTCCAGACCCGTGTTCAAAAGGCAGCGGGTTTTCTCCGGCATTGGCAGTCCCGGACCTTTCAGCCGTCGCCGCCCAAGGCTTTGTGCGATCCGCAGAGCTTTCTCTAAATGGCCGCGCGCGGCGCGATGCCCCTTATCCCCGTATTTGAGCGCGTGCCAGACGGATGAGAGTTCGTCGTAAAGCCCGACAAAATCGGTGGTGTATTGCAAGAGTTTCAGGTCATCTTGAATGGCCCATAAGATATCTTCATCGGCGGTGGCCTTAACCATCCCGCCCAGAATGGATTGGCACCGCTGAAGCTTACTGCGCATACCCTGAAGGCTGCCCTCGCCCAGGCCCGAACATCCGCGATCCCGTTCCCGGATAAGCCGCTTGAAATGGTCGCAGAGGAACAAAGCCTCCATGTCCCGCGGTGTGCCCGAGGTCTTAAACACCTCCGGCAGGCGAAATCGCAGTGATGCGGACAGCCAACTGGTGAGCAGGTTTATATTGGCCATCGCTTCCTCAAGCCATATATAAGCTTTTTGTGCCGTGCCGGCCAAGGGTCCATAACGATAGGACAAATATTCTCGCAGGAGGGTCGTGGCGTCATCCCGCGGTGACCAGCATTCCCGCGCGAACTGCCATTGGGTCAAAGTCCGCATGCCCCAGTCAGCGTCGGGAACGTGCATGTAGTGCAGTCCGATGATCCCCATCCGCGCATAGGCTTTTATATCCTCGGCCATGACCTGGTTAAAACCTATGGCTAAGTCCGCGTACTTGCTGACGTTATAGTATTCGCCGACGATCATCGGTACGCCTAACTTGGTCCATTGCCTCAGACCTGGCCCGTAGCGTTGGTTGAATTCCCGGCACCGCCGATCCATGAGCGTATGGCTATAGCAGCGGTTAATCGGAAAATACTCGATATTCACGCGCCGGCTTGCGAACGATTTCGGCAAGGGGTGCATGGGCACGTCCAGGCTTGCCGTGCCTTCATACGCGCAGGTATGCAGTAAAATATCCTTTCCCGACCGGCCGCTGAAGCTGGTCCGGTCCAGGCGTTGGCGGAACAGCGAAGCCAGGTACAGGGTGCGATCGGCGCCGTTACCTATGCGGACACATCCCGGACACTGGCAAATATCGTCCCATACATCCGGCGGCCAAAGGGTATAACAGTCCACTTCACCGGCGGTCTTCCGCAGGTCTTCCATAAGGCCCTCCATAACAAACCGAACCGCCGCCTGGTTGGAGACGCATAGCCGACCTGCCAGCGGCTGCCGTTTGCCGCCGCACAAAGAAAACCAGTGCGGGTGCGCCGCGAAGAGAGTCTTGCCGTTGGCCATCCTTCGGTCAGGGTCCAGCAGCGTTTCGACCAGGTGTCCTCCGGAAAACAGGCGCAGGCCCAATTTCTTCTGCATCGGCCATAAATCGCGGTGTCGGCGGAAAAAATTGAGCCGATTACGGGCCATCCAACGAAACAACCGCCGGCTTCCTTTGTAGTCGTGATCGCATTGAAAACCACGGAACCGGAAGTGCGGCGTTTCAACCAAGGACAAAGCACCGTCCCATAGTCCGCCGCGGTATTGCAATCCAACACCCCGGTCGCTGAAATGGGTCCACCGGAATCCAAGCCAGGTTAGATAGGCATATACGCCGTAAAGCAAGCCGACGCGATCCGCCCCGCAGATGAGTATGGTTCGCATCTTTCCATGGTGACAGGCCCGCACATGGAACGCGCCGGACTCGGTCAGATTACGCGCTTGGATGGCTCGGATATCCGGACCGAATATGGCGGGATCATGTAGAGTCCCCAGCCGAAAACCAAGATGGGCCGCCGGATCAACTTTTCCATCGACGGCATGGCTGATTCCTATGGCCACATCTTTTCTTCGACGCAACAATCGCAGATGATCCGCCAACTCCAGCGCTGCATAACCAGCGGTGCATGCCATCGCGTCGGTGCCTTCTTTCTGCCAATCCACGGCCGCTTCGGAAAAGGCGGCCGCCTTAACCGTGGGAAAAGGAGCCAGATTAGAAACAATACAACACCCTGCCCGTTGACGTGAAATCATGGTCGCCCTTCATTTCTTATCCGCTTCAAGCATCTATTGCCGTCGGGTATGTCGCGCCCCCGACACACTGCGTCCAGCCAGACCGCCAATTGAGCCGCCCCGCCAGAAAGATTGTATTTGGCGACGCCCTCGAGCCCCGGGGCGGCGTTGGCCTTGCGGTAGGAGCGATAAGCCGTTCCCCGCCAAGCGGGCTCGGCGGTGTAACCCCCGGATGAAGAATCCACAGGTGACGATTCAAAGCATTCGGGCCAGAAAGTCGTACGCCGCCTCCCGATCGGGGCGGGGAAACTTATGCGTGGCCAGCGGGTAGCGCGCCACCAACCGTTCGGCGGCGCCGGCGCGGCGGTAGATCGGCTCCACCAGCGCCATCGTCTCACGCACGCCATCCACGGCGAAGTTATCGTCCTGTTGCGGCGCCACGGCCAAAAAGGCCCGCGGCGCCAGTGCCGCGATAAGGTCGGGGAAGTCGAACGGCATTCGGGCCGGGTCCGCGTCGTAGGCGCTCAACACCCGCGGCATGTAGCGTGGTTGGGCCCATGGTTTAAGGCGCTCCGACCGGCCATAGCGCTCAAACCGCGTGAAGCCGCAGCAAGTGACGACCGCCTGCAGCCGCGGCTCCAGCACCGCGGTAAAAATCGCGGTATGCCCGCCCAGTGAATGGCCGATGACACCGATGCGACCAGGTTCAATTTCAGGCCGCGTTTCCAGCAGGTCCATGGCCATTCGGTTGATGGCTATTGCCCAACGGACACCGCAGATCTCGCTCAAGTCGGGGTGGAACTCCCCGAAGGATGGATAATCGGGAACGAAACATATGAAACCTCGCTCGACCAGTTCCCGGGCATAAGCCAGTTCCGGATCACCCTGGACGCCCGCCGGCTCGTCTTTTCCGTACTCGACGGTTTGGTGCAGGCAAAGCATGGCTCGGCCATGGCAGGGTCGCCCTTGCGGCGTGAGAAGATAGGCAGCTCCCCGCCAGTCGGCGTCGGCGGGGCCAAAACGCAGGTGCAGACGCTGGTGAGTCGCCGTTTTCACCTCGCCCACGATTTCGACGGCGATGGGTTTCCCCGGCTGGTAGGGAGGATTGCCGCCGAGGCACTCGAGCAGCCCGCGTAACGCCTGTCCTCTGGTCCGGAGGGCCTGGCAATTCACAACGGCCCTCGGCTTGGCCTCGGGCCTGGATTTATTCAGCAGCCCCTGGGCGTTGCGGAAGAAGATCTTTTTACGCGTCGGCTCAGGAAGGTTCAGGCTGGTCAAAAAGGCGAAAAGTTCGCCGCCGTAGCCATCACGTCCGAACAGCAGCCGATCCTGATACCGCTCAATAAATTTGCGGGCGTGCTCCGGATCTCGCGACAACGCCTTGAGCCCCGAGCCGGCGCTTAAGTCGGCGTAAAGATTCGGGTATCGGTCGAACAGGTCATAAAGGCGGCCGCCTTCTGTCACCGGTCCGAAAGGGTACGTTTCAGGATCAGTTGCCGCATCCGCGCTGATTTCCCGCCAGAAGCCCGGAGCATGTCCGATGAAGCTGGTTCGGGGACAAGCCTGCAGGGCCCGCTCCAAGTTATGCACCGTTCCGCCGTACCAAAGCGGCTGATAGACCGGATGCCCCGTGCGGCGATCCAGCAGATAGGGCACATCCAGGTGCAACACTACCGGGCAGCCCAGCTCCCCGGCCTTGCGGTATAGCTCCAGGCAGCGCGGATCGTCGAACAGCACGCGAAACTTCCATTCGCCGCATACGCGCACCCCATGCATACGGTAGGCCGCCTCAAAAAACTGCGGCGCGTTACCGCGCAAGGGATCGGGGC
>JAJYFE010000015.1 GCA_021785435.1 Planctomycetota bacterium | reverse complement strand
GGGTTGGAGAAAGAGCCCCGGACCCGCCACCAAACCCCAAGCACCGGCCTCCGGGTCGCCGCGGCGAGTCGCCCGCGGCGACCCGGTGAACGGCGGCGGCCGCGATACCCGAAGGTTAAGTGGTGACAAAGCACTAGGCTTCCAGTTCCATAACCGCGGACCGTCGATGTCAGTGGCCGCTCGGAATAGGCCCAGCCAGGCCGTGGTGAGCGGAAGGTTGCGGCAGCGTGACCCGGATGAATGGACACGCGCCATTGGCCTTGATACGAATGCCGCCCAACGCGGGCAGATATTGCCAGGGATTAGGAATTTTGTCCGCCGGACCGCGCCAGCGCGTTATCACCTTGCCAAGATTGTTGACCTTGGCCCAACCGCTGTAATAGCGCTGGAAATACCAGATAGCGACACGAAAGATGATTGAACCGGGGTGGCCGCTATAAAAGCGCCGGCTGCGAATTTGTTCCACGACGACGGTGGCGTAGTTATGGTTGCCAGCTATCCAGAGGGGACGGTTGTAATTGGTAAAACGCGGAATTTTTTCGATGAAGGTCACAATTTGCGTCAAATCGGCGGTGGTCATGCTGGCCGCGGGTGGAACCAGACGGTAATAGCGCATGTTGACGCCTTCCCAGCGCTGCCGCCCGCCTGGCCCCGCGTTATCGAATCGCCCCAAGGTTTGCCGATGCCGACTTGGGGACGACCGTGACCGCCCCCTTCCCGCCGGGCCGCCGTGGGTCCACAGGATTAGATCGTACGTGTGGCCCGCTGGTAAGCCTGGAACAGTGAACCGTCCGGTGCGAGCTGAGATGCGGCCGGGGAATATCCAGGCGCCGCCTTTATCCGCGCTGACAGCCAGCACGTTGGCACGATTGCGTTCGACCGCTTCGATGCGGGTGAGGGGCTGGCCGCTGGAAATCACACCATGCAGCGTGACGGCGCCGGGAGCCATGGCGGCATGGGCCAGGCCGCCCATAACCGCATACAGCAAGGAGGCGACGTACCAACCACGGTGCGGCCTGGTCACCGCGGCAGCTAAACCAAGCCGCAACCAAAACCGAAGGAAAGCCGTTGCGGCAACGAAACTGCGACACCCGGACACCAACGACCCTTGAAACAACAGCCTAGTCGAATTCCTTGGGCAATGCCATTAACGTACCGTGGGCGCCTGGCCGTGGCAACCCGATCCGGACCTTTCACCACGCGGAGCGTTGAGCGTGGTGGCGCGTGAGGCTTCACTTGGCGCCGGCCCTCCTATAATCGTGGCGAAGGAGTTTTGTTTATGCACTATCGCCAGATTCCCGGCACCGGGTTACGGGTTTCCGAGCTAGCCTTTGGGAACTTTATCTACGGCAGCTCCCTGTGGGGCAAAGGGCCCAATGACGAAGCGGAAGGTATTCGTCTGCAGAATCGAGCGTTCGACCTGGGCGTAAATTTTTTTGACACGGCCGATGCCTACGACAACGGTCGCGCCGAAAGCATGATGGCTGAAACGCTGCGCTACGCCGGTCGGGACAATATCATTTTGTCCACCAAGTTTGGCTATGACTTCCACGGTGATCCCGGCGAGGCTGGTTCGCATCGGGAGCGGCGCCAGGATTTTTCCCCCACTTTTATCCGCACCGCTCTGGAGCAATCGCTAAGGCGGTTGCAGACGGATCGAATCGATCTGTGGCAGGCGCACAATCTGAAATTACCCCAAATGAGGGAAACCTTGGTTGCCACGCTGGACTTACTGCAACAACAGGGCAAAATCCGTGCCTGGGGCGTGGCGCTGGGGCCGGCCATCGGTTGGCGGGAAGAAGGCGTGATTGCCCTGCGGCACTGGAAGGCTGCCACCGTGCAAACTGTCTTCAACCTGCTGGAGCAGCACCCGGGGCGGGAGTTCTGCGAGATCGCGCAGAAACTCGGCGCCGGCGGCATTATTAGCCGGGTGCCGCACAGCTCGGGAATTTTGCAAGATCTTTACACCACGGAAACCACGTTTACGGATCACCGCAAATTCCGGGATCGTAACTGGTTGGTTTATGGTTTGCAGAAGGTCGAAAAGCTGCGGGGAATCCAAAAACAACACCGCTGCACCCTGGGCCAACTGGCCATTAAATGGCTGCTTACCTGGCCGGTTTGCGTAAGCGTGCAACCGAACATCACCAGCGAGGATGAACTTAAAGAGTTTGCCGCCGCCTGCGATGGCCAGTGGCTCACGGCCCGGGAAATGAGCGATATTCAAACCCTGTTCGAAACCGATTTCGGTTTAGGCCCCAACGCCCATGCCTGCGACTTGAAGAGCAGCGTGTCCCCCACCGGCGTCACGCGAAGCTATTATCAAGCTGGCGAACCGGTGCCCGAGCTGCCCTGGCCGGCCCGTGCGACGCCCGTGTCCACCACCTCCTGAAACGCTGATTTCCGCACCACAACCATCCTCGACAAGGCTTGCGTCGAGGTCGGTGGTCGCGGAAACCGGACCACGCCGCAGCCCAAGCGGCAGCGCGACGGGCTTGGTCATAATTGGGGGCCACCGCGTGGACCAACGCTGGAGATGTCTTGTTCCACGGACTTTATTGCCGCCAGATGTTATGATGACAAAAGTTAAGGCGGAACGATCCTGGCCCACCCCGGCTCGAAATCCAGTGACCGGGGGTGGGCATCCCGGTCAGCCGAAATGAGGAGGCCATGGCGGACAAAGCGCCAATTCGGACCCGTATGCGCGCGGTTCTCGCCGCCATATCACCGCAAGACCGCCACCAGCGCTCCTTGGCGGTCTGCCAGAGGCTCGCGGAGACCAGGCAGTTCCGCGAGGCCAATGTTATTATGCTGTTTATCTCGATGGATAATGAGGTCGAAACATCCACCCTGGCCCTGCGGGCGTGGAAGGAAAATAAAGCGGTGGCCGTGCCACGGGTGCATTGGGAAGAGCGTCGTATTGAGCCGGTGGAGATCTCCAGCCTGCAGACCACGCCTAACCGGGTGGTTCCCGGCCTGCGCGACCCGACGCAGGGAACTGTGGTGCCGCTGGCTTGCATTGATCTGGTCGCGGTGCCGGGGTTGGCCTTTGATCGCCGCGGCTACCGCGTAGGACGGGGCAAAGGTTTCTACGATCGTTTTTTAGCACACCATGATTTCCGCGGCCTGCGGATCGCCGCATGTTTTCATGAACAGATTCTCGCTGAGCCTGTTCCAATCGAAGCGCACGATGTGCCCATGGATATGATTGTGACCGACCGGGAGATCGTGCTGTGCACACACCGGCGTGCCACGATCGGGAACAGGGAGACGTGAACGCCGTTTTACCAATAGCCTCGGATTTCAAGGGCCACAAAGGGCTGATTCGCCATCTGCGCCACCGGTGCCAAGGAGCGGATATCGAATCCACGCATGAATTCCTGGTTAAAGGCATAACCTACCGCCACGCTGATATCCACCCACGGCTCGTGGATCACACGCAGGCCGGCTTCGAGGCGCGAAAATTGCATGAAGAGGCGGGTGTTGTCAGGATAGGCGTTCAGCTGAAAGCCTTCAAGGTAATTCTGGAAATCCCCAAACGCATACAGCCCGTGCACCACGCGGTAGCGAAGCATGGCCGAACCGTCAATCGGAACGTTGTAGGAAGCGTTCAGTCGCCAGCGTGGCAGAGGGCGCCATTGCAATGAATCGGTAGGGAAACCCGCCAGGCCGGAGAGCGCGTGCGAATGGTATTGCCAGCCGAACCCGGGAAGCGGAACGTCGGGCAACAGGGCGCCATGGCCGTTATAATCCAAGGTGATGTACAAGGATTCATGGGCGCTGAGGGTTCGCATCAACTGCAGATGGCCCATGCCGTAAATGGCACGGGTGTCGCCGAAGGGGCTGTTACCGGCATACCCCGCCCCGGCAATGGCCCCCAGGCGCCAGCCGTGCGAAGCCCATAACGGTGCTCCCAAAACCAGCGACTGGTCGGTCAACTGCGTTGGCAGCAACGGATCGTGTGTGCCCAAATCGATATACAGCACCCGATAACCGAGCGTGGGAGCGTACGTTTGGCGGTTCAGCCGGATGCGGCCATAGGAGTTATACCAAAATATATGTGCCGATTGCCCGTCATGACGGATCCAGCCTTTGTTTTCTTCCAGCGGATGGTCCCACGTTTGCGCGATGGCGGCAGTTGACCACGGGTTCAGCGTTAAGAGAGGCGGAGCATCACCCCATAGTGGACCAACCCCTGCACCCAGGATGATCGCAAACAGCAAAGCGGCAACAAGCGTGCGTAGCGCTATCAACTGAAAACCTTCGTGGCCACTACAACTTCCGCTGCCGCTTGCGGTTCGACATCATGCGGCATTGTACCGCCGCTGGAAAGGATGACAACTGGACGAATGCCGTAACCGTTCACGGGCTAAGGCAGCTCGCCCGGCGCGGTAGTTTAGTCGCCCACGGCGAGCTCCGGGCTATGTAGGGCCGATGCCCTCATCGGCCATGTGGCCAGCCGACCAACGCGTCGGCTCTACGGGCGCTCCTGCCCCGTCGCGCTGTTCAGTCGCCCACGGCGACCTCCGGGCTATGAGCGATGGCCGGTTCAACGGCGTATCCCACGCGGCGCGAAACTCCTGCCCGGGAAACGACACTGGCGCGCTAAATTTGTTATACCCCCGAACAGCGTTGAATTCCGGGGATAGGGTTGCCAACTGGCGGCGCCGTGGTATATGTGCGGGTGGCGCAGCGGGCCGCCGGGGAAGACGGAGCTTCGGTATGTTATGGTTAAGTCCGGGCGCCAGCCAATCTAATGCCGGCGGAGATTCAGCGGTCACCGCAGGCGGAATTCCGGTGGCGCCTCTGGCGGAGCCGGCCTTCTTGGCCGCTTACACCCACGATGCGACCGTGCTGCGTCTGCGGCTGGAACTCGAGCGGCTCAAACTGCTGCGCGGTTTTGATGAATTGCTGTGTCTGGAGGGATTGCATGGAGTCGAGCAGTTGCCGCACCAGATTGAAACGGTGCGCAAGGTGTTGCGTTATTTCCATGGACGGGTGCTGTTGGCCGATGAGGTCGGGCTGGGCAAAACGATCGAGGCCGCGTTACTTCTGCGCGAATATCTATTACGCGGCCTGATCCGGCGGGTGCTGATTCTGACGCCAGCCCCTTTGACCGGCCAGTGGCGGGACGAATTATCCGGCAAATTCGGACTGGCCTTCGACCTGGCACGCCCCAGCTGGGATAGTTCGGATTGGTCGAGTCGCCATTGCGTCATCGCCTCCCTGACCCTGGCCAAAAGCCGCCGCCATTTCCAGGCCTGTTCGGCGCCGGGGTGGGACCTGGTGGTGGTCGATGAAGCCCATCACTGTAAAAATCGCACCACGCGGAACTGGCAGCTGGTGAACGCGTTGAAACGCCGCCATATTTTTCTGCTCACGGCCACCCCGGTGCAGAATAATCTGGTGGAGTTATACAACCTTTTGACCCTCCTGGAACCGGGCCATTTGCACACCGAGGCGGACTTCAAGAAGAATTTCGTCACGCGCGGCAACCCCCGCGATCCGCGCAACCGCCGCGTGCTCCGGGAATTGCTCGGCCAAGTGATGATTCGTAACACCCGCGGCCTGGTCAACCTTAAGCTGCCGCGGCGTTATGCCCAGACCTTCGCCCTGCAGCCGGGGACCGATGAGGCGCAACTATATCACCACTTGGATTCGTATCTCCGCTGGCGCTGCCCGCCGCTGACGGACCAGGTTTCCAGCGACGCGGACGCGGCCGGGATTCCGGATGACCCCGAGACCGCAGAGGCCGTGGAATCCGGGCCGCTGGCGAGCCTCGCCGGGGGGCGGTGGCGGACGGCTAACGTTCCCCCGCCTGGTCTTTTCCAGGCCCCGCCGCGCGAAGATGCTCCAGCCCCGCCGGAGACGCCGGAGCCCGCGCTACCAGCGGATCTGCCCTGGTTAAACCGTTTCCAGTTGAATTCGATTTTGATGGCGGCCGGCAGCCATCCGCGGGCCCTGCGCCCGATGCTGGAGCGGTTGGTGGTGCGGGATTACCGCGCCAGGCCCCTGTTGGAGTTGGCACGCGGCCTGAAAGAATCCGTGAAAGAAACGAAACTACTGCAACTGCTGGCCGGCGCCCAGGGCGAAAAGGTCCTTATCTTCGCCAACTTCCGCGCCACCCTGGATCATCTGGCGGGCTTGCTGCAACGGCATGGAATAACGTTCGCACTATTTCACGGCAGCCAAAGCCAACTGGAAAAGGAAATGGCGATAGACCAGTTCAAACACGCGGCGCCGGTGCTGCTCTGCTCCGACTCCGGCGGGGAGGGTTTCAATCTTCAATTCTGCAATACGCTGATTAATTTCGACTTGCCGTGGAATCCGATGCGCATCGAGCAGCGTGTGGGCCGCATCCATCGTATCGGGCAGACCCGCGAAGTTTTTGTGTTCAATCTTTGCACCCGCGGCTCCCTGGAGGAAAAAATCCTCGGGGTGCTCAACGACAAACTGCGCATGTTCGAGCTGGTGGTCGGCGAGGTCGGTTCCATCCTGGGCAATATTGAAAAAGGCGAAGAGTTTGAATCGCTGGTGCTGAGCCTGTGGCTTAAATCGCGCCGCCACGAAGAACTGGACGCGGCCTTTGAAAACCTTGGCGCCAGCCTGCTGGAGGCGCAGGCGCAATATCTGCGGACCCGGCAGCTGGATGAGGCCCTTTTCGGCGAGGATTACGCATGAGCAACCCCATCGAGCAACGGATGCGGGATTTTGCGGTGGGACTGCTGGAGCACGTCGGCTGCCTGGTGGAATGGCCGGAGCACCAACCGCGGGGTTTTGCCGTGCTTTCGCCCCCCGCGGCGGCGGCGCTGGAATCCCCGCCGACCACCGAACTTTCCACGGCGGCCGAGCAAAATAGTCTGGCGATTAACTTGGGGTCATCCTTTCTGGAACGGGCCGAAGGAATGCTGCCGCCACAGACTTCCGTTTTGCCGTTGCGAATTGATGCGTTATATCTTAAAAAGTCGGCGCTGGATGAACCGGTCGCCCGGGCGTTTGCCTTTCCCAATGCGCGGGTTCGGGTGACCGGGGCGTTGCCGCAACGGGTCGAATATGACTTTTGGCACTTTGCCGCTGCGCTGAAGTCCGATGAGCACTTTGAGACTCTGCTGGAGGTGGCGCTCAACGCGCGCACCGGGGCGGTGCTGAATTTGCCAGATCCGCTGCACAACATCGACGCCCACGCGGCCCATCTGGAGACCGCCGCCGTGGATATCCGCCCCGCCGTGCGCGCCGCGGCGGTGAAGCTGGAAGCCCGCGCCGTTGAGTTCATCCGGCGGCTGGAGGCACGCCTGGCCCGCGATCAGCAACGTTTGCGGAGTTACTATGCCGCCCTGCTGGATGATGCCGACGATCGCCTCCACCGCACCGAGATCGAAGCGGGGCAGCGCGCGGCCCGCCGGCGGGCCGTACAGCTGGAATTGGCCAGAAAAACGGAGGAACTTCGTGAACGTTACACCTTGCGGCCCACGCTGCGCCCCGTGGCCCTGGTGCGGCTTGAGGCGCCCGCGTTGGCGGTGACGCTGCAAGCGCACCGGCGCGATAGCGAAGGAATGATCAGTATATATTGGAACGCCCTGTCCAAGAGCCTTGAGCCTCTGGCCTGCGGACGTTGCGGCGAAACCCTATATTGCGTTCATTTCGATGATAATTTCATGCCCCAATGCGCCCGCTGTGCGGCGGCGCAGGCCCCGCGCTAAGGACCCGGTTCCGCCCCATTTGGTATGGGATGACTTTTCAAACACCCGTTAAATTCAACTTTTGCCGTTTCTGGAGACACCGAAAGGCCATATTTCACGGGCTTTTTAAGATCACGTGGAGTTTTTTCCCACCCGCAGAAGATACGAGGGGTGACGCCATTTTCATCATCCGCGGGTGGCTGCGGCGGGCCTGGACGGCTGCCCGCACCGTGGCCAGATTGAAGCCGCGGTTTTCGATTCAGGCGCCGATTTTATCCCGCAAAAACGCCCGGACCTGCCCGATCGGCAGGCGCTCCTGCTGGAGAGTGTCGCGGTACCGCACGGTCAGGGTTTGATCGGAGAGGGTCTGGGTATCCACGGTAAAGCAATAGGGCGTGCCGGCTTCATCCATCCGCGCATAGCGCTTGCCGATATTCTGTTTGACATCGCACTGGACGTTCCAGGTGGCCCGGAGGTCGTGATAGAGCTTTTCGGCGATTTCGGGCATCCCATCCTTGTCCACTAGAGGGAATATTCCCGCCTTAATCGGCGCCATCCGGGGGTGGAATTTCATCACGACACCGCTGGGCCGGCCGGGATCATCCGTGTAGGCTTCGCAGAGCAGGGCCAATACGCCGCGGTCCGCGCCGGCCGAAGGCTCGATCACGTGGGGAAAGTAGCGTTCGTTGCGCTCCTGGTCAAAATATTTCAGTTTCTCGCCGAGACCGCAGGCTTGGGCGTGCTGACGAAGATCAAAATCGGTGCGATGCGCAACACCCTCCAATTCGCCGAAGCCAGGCTCGGTGAAGGGAAACTTGTATTCAATGTCGCTGGTGCCCGCTCCTTCTTTGGCGTAATGGGCCAGTTCCTCACGGGAGTGTTCCCGCAACCGCAGGTTGGCGCTGGTTAAACCGATGGACTGCCACCATTGAAAGCGGGTGTTGCACCAGAACCGATACCACTGGGCGGCGGTGGCGGGATGGATAAAATATTCGATCTCCATTTGTTCAAACTCGCGCGAGCGGAAGGTAAAGTTGCGCGGTGTAACCTCGTTGCGGAAGGCTTTGCCGATCTGGGCGATGCCGAACGGGATTTTCACGCGAGTGGTGTCGGTGACATTGCGGAAATTAGCGAAAATTCCCTGGGCGGTTTCCGGCCGCAGATAGGTCATGGCGTCGTCGTCGCGCACGGCGCCGACAAAGGTTTGAAACATCAAATTGAATTGGCGCGGCTCCGTCAGCACGCCGCCGCACTCGGGGCAGGGCGTGTGCGGCGCGTTGGCACCGCCTGGCTCGGTGGCGACATAATGCAGCATTTGCTCCAGCGAAACGACCTCCGCCGCGCCACTCGTCCCAGCGGCGTCCGCGACCGGCAACGGTGCAACAGTCCGGCGCACCAGGGCCAGACCAGGCGCCATTTTCTTACCCTTCGTCATCGCCCATTGCGCGGCCGACCGGGCCTGAAAGTTAAAGCCAGTCCCGGCCGGGGTGAGGCATTTTTCCGCCAGCGCCCGGACCCAAGGCGCGGCCCTTAGCAAATCCCAGACCTGGTCCGCGCGAAACAACTTTTTGCAGTGTTTGCACATCACCATGGGGTCATTAAACCCGGTGGCATGACCGGAAGCCTCCCACACGCGGCGGTTCATAATGATGCTGCAGTCCACCCCGACCACTTCCACGGGCTGGCCGTCCGGTCCGACCGGAGGACATCGCACCAGATCTCGCCACCAGGCGTCTTTTAGATTACGCTTCAGTTCCACGCCGAGCGGCCCGTAATCCCAGAATCCATTGATGCCGCCATACAGCTCCGAGGATTGGAAGATAAAGCCGCGCCGCCGGCACAAAGCCACCAACTTTTCCATCTTGGCAGCGGTGGTTGGGACGATATCAGGCATGGCTTCATTCCTTTACGAGAGCGTTCAGCGGTCAGCTTCCAGCCTTCGGCTTTCGGCTGTACGCTTTCCCGCGTTGGCCCGTTCAGCGACCCGACGCTGGTTAAACGAAGGCGTTATGATAGTTAGATTGTGAAGATATTGCCATGCGGCGGCTGGTCGTGGATCGTGCCCCACGCGGTGGCAAGGAGATATCATAGGCTGGTGCTGGAACCCTGCGCAGACGGATGATAGCTGAACGCTGAGAACAAGCGAGGTAACCGTTCGCCGGCTTAAACCCTGCCCCATCCCGTGAACGGTTACCAAAAAAGCATGGCCGGAAGGGGAGCTGCCATCCACAACCGGCCACGCAAGGGGCAAGATGGTTCGTTCTCGGGCCACTGCCGGTCCGCAGTCGCCCTTTTCCCTCCCCACTTAACATTCTCGCACGATGGAGAAACAATCCAATCGGGAGCATGCTGAAATGGAGGTCGGGAAAACTCCCCAATTATGGTTCAGTAATTCCTATGCCCCACGGATGCCACGGAGCAGCGCCGTGACCTTGGCGCAAATCTCCGCGTATTCCTCGGCCGGGTCGCTGTCGGCCACGATGCCCGCCCCACCGTAAAGTGTCAGCCGGCCCGCGCGCAAATGAGCGGTGCGAATCGCGATGTTGAGCATACCCTCCGCCGGGGCGCGGCCCGCCCCAATCCATCCGATGTGCCCGCAATAGATGCCCCGCGGCGCTTCTTCCAATTCGCCGATAATCTGCATCGCCCGGATTTTGGGCACGCCACTGATTGAACCGCCGGGGCATAACGCGGCCACGATACGGCTCCACGAAGCCTTCTCCGGCGCCAGGCCGCCGTGAATTTCTGCGACGGTATGCCACACTGTCGGAAGCATTTCCAATTGCCGCCGCGCCACGACGCACACGCCGCTCGGAGCCGCTTCGATGGATGCCGTGGCAGATGGCACGCCGAGCGCCGGCCCGGTTTCCCGACCACCCGGCCGGCAAATTCGCCCCAGATCATTCCGGAGCAGGTCGATTATCATCGCCAACTCGGCCTGATCCTTGCCACTGTCCCATAGGGTCCGGGCGGCGGCCTGATCCGCGGCGGGATCTGTAGTCAGGCGCGGCCGGGTGCCTTTGATGGGTCGGGTGGCCAGCCAGGTCCCGCGGCGGTGCAGGAAAAGCTCCGGAGAAATCGAAACGACCGCTTCATCTCCCCAGCGCAGCAACGCCGCATAACGGGCGGGATTCGTCCGGCACAATCGCCGGTAAATCTGGCCGGCACTTTGGGCGGTCTGAAACACCCAAGGTGCGGCCAGATTCGCTTGATAGATGTCGCCGGCACTGATGTAGTCCAAGGCCCGCCGCACCATCGCCTGATACCGTTCCGACTCCGGGCTTTCCAACAGGGTGGCAACCGTGGGAGAGTCGGCCGCCGCAGCGCCGGCGGCGGCGCGGACCCAATGCTCCATTGCGTCAAGCTGGCGCCGGACCGCGCGGCGCGAAAGCTCCCAGTTCACACAACCCAGGGTCCACCGATCGGTCGATCCGTGCCGCAGGTAATATTCCTGGAATAACTGCCAGCGCAGCAGCGGCGCCGGGGCGGGCACGTCGGCGAACAGGCCCGGCAACTCCAGCATGGTTCCGGCGTCGTAGCTGATGAAGCCGATCCAACCGATGGGCGGGAGCGAAGGGCCGGAGGCCTCCGCACCGCAGCGCCCACTGGCGTCAGTGACAGCCGGGCCACGGAAGGCAATGGCGTCCAGCACCTGCTGCCAGCGGTCCAGTGTGGCCGGCCAGGTCACGGAATGCCGCGGCCATGCAACCCCCAGGGCCGCAGTGAGCGGCGGCACGCCGGCAAGCGTGAGGCGACACGTTTCGCCGCCGCGCACCGCTTCAAACGTCAACACGGGACGCCGCCCCAACACGCTAAGCCCCGCTCCGATGGCCGTATGCAGCAGGGCGAAATCTCCGCCCGGCGCCTCCGCCGCGGCGGACAGGTCCAGCACGCTGGCCGGTGCGGTAATCGTTCGGCTATGGACGCGCAGCGCTAACACCATCTTTCGTCACGCCAGAAATATCAGCCACACCAGCAGCAGAATCGGCAGCAGCACTGGCAGGGCGTATTTGACGACATACGCGAGCAGCCCGGGACACCGCAGGCCCGCCTGTTCCGCGAGACTTTTGATGATCAGATTCGGGCCGTTGCCGATCCACGTCATGGCGCCAAAGAACACCGCGCCCAGTGCAATCGCCAGCAGATAAATACTTTGCGGCGGTGTCGTCAAAACGGCGGCAATACCCTGACCCGGCAACCGGACCGGACTGGCGGGCGGCGGCTGGAAAATCACCCGGTCGGACCCGACACCTCCCGGAGGCCGCCCCAGGCGAGGAAGCTGGGCAACGGGTTGGGGTTGACGCCGTGTCCCGCTCCCGCGCCGCAGTTCAGCCACCCCTGGCGAGTTCAGGGCCGCGGCCCCCCTTTCATTGTCCACCGTCCTAAGACTTGCCGGGGACGGCGCCTGCGGGAATCCCGGGGCTGTTCCAGCAAGCTGCGCGGCACGGCTCCGCACCGCGGCCAGATAGGCTGGCGCGTTATCCAGCACGCTGGACAACGCGCCGGTTAGAAAATAGCAGCGGCCAGGCGTGGAGGTAAGGCGACGCCAACGTGGTGAACCGGCGCTGTGCGCGAGCATATTCAGCACGGGTGTGATGGTCAAAAAAATGCCGAGGAACAGCACCCCCATTTCCCAGAGGGGGCGGAAAGAGAATCGGTGCTCATGGTGAATGGGTTCCGGCGTAACCCACCACGATGCTCCCGCAGCCAGAATCATAAGCAGTTCGCGCCACGGTGATTCCAGCAACAGGCTGGCCAACACCACGACGAGGAAGATGATCTGCCCCAGGCCTTCCACCGCGAGAACAGCCCGAACCGGCTTCACTGGGGAAGCGCTGCCCTCCTGGCGGCGCTGGCCACGACAATCCCAGAGATAGAAAACCGCCAGCAGGCATAGCACCGCCATCAGCCACGCACCGACCGCGTGCCGCAGCATCCACCAAAACGGCACCCCCTGCAGATAGCCCAGCAATAAAGGCGGATCTCCGAGCGGCGTAAGCGCCCCGCCAACGTTCGCCACCAGAAAAACAAAGAAAACGACGTGAAACGGTCGCAGTCGCCCCTGATTCATCCGCAAATAGGGGCGAATCAGCACGAGCGCCGCGCCGGTTGTTCCCAGCACATTGGCCAGCAGCGATCCAACCGCTAGCAGCAATACATTGGCCACGGGGGTGGCAGGCAAGGCAATGCGCACGACCAGACCGGAAGAAATAATAAAGAGCGCACCGACCAGACTCATGAATTGCAGGTATAGGAGCACGCTGCCCGCCACCTCGACTGCGGCGTGGAAACGGAGGGTATAGGCAATGGCTGCGGCCAACCCCAGGCTTACCGCGATGAAGCCATAGAAGCGGTCCCAGAGGCGCGCCGCCGCGATCGGCAGCAGGGCGATGGTCAGTAACAACACGGCAAAAGGCGCCGCCCAGAACAGGCCCACATCCGGCATCGCGCCGGCGACCTTCGGCTTCGCCGCCAGATGGGTCAGCACCGCAAGGGCCAGGAACGCCCCGGTGGCCACAACCAAGACCCATCGCACCGGCCGCCGGTGGTAGGTACCCGCCTGGGCCTCGGCGTCCTGCCCGCTGGCTCGGGCCGGATAACCCCAGTGGAATGTGCCCCAGCAGGTATGGGAGGGCGAACTTCGCATGACGCCTATCATGCCGGAATTCCAACCCAGCCGCCAATCGATCAGGCGCCTATGGCGACCGGTTATGATTGCGGCTTGATTTACAAGCCACGGCGACCAGGCCGAGCCGTGCCTTCCCGGTTAGAATGAAGATAAGGCTTCTGATGGAGCGTACCAAATGAATGAACCGTCCCCACCGCTTTCGGTTGAAGCCAAGCGTTTATCCGATTCGGCCCAGGCCGAAGCCTGGCGCAAATGGGGGCCGTATCTGGCCGATCGCGCCTGGGGCACCGTGCGTGAGGATTACTCCCCCACTGGCGACGCCTGGAACTATTTTCCCCACGATGTCGCCCGCAGCCGCGCCTACCGCTGGAGCGAGGACGGTTTGGGCGGCATCTGCGACGAAAAGCAAATCCTGTGCTTGGCCTTCGCCTTTTGGAATGGCCGGGATCCGATTCTGAAAGAGCGGCTCTTCGGCTTGACCAACCAGGAAGGCAATCATGGCGAAGACGTTAAGGAATATTATTTCCACCTGGACAACACGCCCACGCACTCTTACATGAAAATGCTTTATCGCTACCCCCACGCCGAATTTCCCTATCGGCAACTGGTGGAAATCAACCGTCATCGGGGGCCGGATCAACCGGAGTATGAATTAGTCGACACCGGCGTACTGGCGGAGAATGCCTTCTGCGATATCTTCATCGAATACGCCAAAGCCGATCCGGGCCAGATTTTATGCCGCCTGACCGTGTGCAATCGCGGGTCGCAGGAGGCCGGCCTGCATGTATTGCCGACGCTGTGGTTTCGCAACACCTGGTCCTGGAGCAGCCCGCCGGGACGTCAGCCGATCATCCGCCACGCTGATCCGCCTGGCGGCGGAGTGGGTTTGGCGGCCGAACACGCCGAACTGGGCCTTTGTTTTCTTTATGCCCGCGAAGTTGTGGAAACCTGGTTTACCTTCAACGAAACGAATCAGCAGCGCCTCTTTGGCGTCCCCAACGCCTTCCCGGCGGTGAAAGACGCCTTTCACGAATATCTCGTGAATAATCAACCTAACGCGCTGCACCAGAACCCCTGGGGAACTAAAGCGGCGCTGCCTTTCCATTTTCGCCTTGCCGCCGGCGGCCAACAATCCCTGGAACTGGTCTTATCCGAGCGCCGTCTGGCTGAACCTTTCGCCGATTTTTCCACCATCTTTCAGCAACGCCTGGCAGAAGCGGATGCGTTTTATCAAGCCATGCTCCCAGCCACGTGCGATCCCAACTTGCGGCATCTGCAACGCCAGGCGCTGGCGGGCCTGCTTTGGACCAAGCAGTTTTATCATTACAACGTGGACGTTTGGCTGCGCGGGGACAGCGCCTGTCCACCGCCGCCGCAGCGGCGACAGGGGCGCAATGCCGGTTGGCGGCGGTTGGCGGCGGAAGATGTCGTGGTGATGCCGGACAAGTGGGAATATCCCTGGTTCGGCGCCTGGGATTGGGCGTTCCACTGCCTGACGCTTGGCTATGTTGATATCGCCTTGGCGAAGAGCCAGCTGGAACTAATCGTCAGTGAGCGCTACCAGAACCTGTCCGGCCAATTGCCGGCCTATGAATGGGCGTTTAATGACGCCAACCCGCCCCTGCAGGCCCTGGCGGCCTGGCGCGTCTACAACATGGAAAAACGCCGGAACGGCGGCCACGGAGACCGCGGCTTCCTGGAACGCATCTATCACAAGCTTTTGCTGAACTTCGTCTGGTGGGTCAACCGCAAAGACGAACGCGGCCATAACGTTTTCGAGGGCGGTTTTCTTGGTTTGGACAATATCTCCGTGTTTGACCGCAGCCGTCCTCTGCCCAACGGCCAGATGCTCGAACAAGCTGACGCCACGGGATGGATGGGCCTGTTTTGCCTCAACATGATGACCATCGGCCTGGAATTAGCGCAGCAGGATCCCGCGTACAGCCACCTGGCCCTGAAATTTTTCGATCATTTCCTGGTCATCGCCCAGGCGATCAATACCGCGGCGGATGGCGACGTGGGATTATGGGATGGCCAGGACGGTTTCTATTACGACAAAATCATCTGCCCCCAACGGCATTGTGCTATTCCGCTGCGCGTGCGCTCCAGCGTGGGATTAATTCCGCTATATGCGGTGCAGGTGCTGGAAAAGAGCTGGTTCGAACATTTGCCCGCGTTTCAGCAGCGCTGGGCGTCGGAAACGATGCAGCGGGCCATTCGCGAGGAAAGTGTGGGTTGTACCTGGTCGGCGGACCGGTCGCGCTGTTTGCTAAGCATCGCCAACCGACATCGCCTCGAGCGCGTACTGGCCCGGGTAACGGATGAGAATGAATTTCTCTCCCCGTTCGGCGTGCGGTCGCTGTCACGTTATCATCTTGAGCATCCGTATCAGATCGGCTTTGAGCACCAGGAATGGACCGTGCGTTATGAGCCGGCGGAATCACATAGTACCCTGTTCGGCGGCAACTCCAACTGGCGCGGGCCGATCTGGTTTCCCATCGCTTATCTGCTGATCACCGCCCTGCGCAGCTATCACCGCTTCTATGGCGAGGCAGTGCAAACGCCCCGGCCAGGTCGCCCCGGGGAACGGATGAACCTGCTGGAGCTTTCCGAAGAACTAGCCCGGCGGATGATTTCCATCTTTCTGCCGGACGGCCATGGGCGCCGCCCCGTCTTCGGCGGGCAGAACCTGTTCCAGAACAATCCGCTATGGAAAGATTTGGTCCCGTTCCACGAATATTTCCATGGCGACAGCGGCGCCGGCCTCGGCGCCTCACACCAAACCGGCTGGACCGCCCTGCTGGTGCAGATGATCGATTACGTAACCCGCGGTTATCAACGCTCCGGCGGCTAACGTGGGCGCTGATTTCACTGCCGTCCCGGGCGTCGGGCACATTCCAGGCGGGCGCCAGGCTGAAACTATCGCGCCGGGTCGCCAAGCAGGAAACTTCCGGGCAACTCAATCACGCCTGCCCGCCCACCGACGGGGCGTGCGGCAAAACAAACCTCCACGCTCCGCCCCGCCCAGGAACCGCGCCCCTGCGGGCGGCAGACTTGATCGCCTCCGCAAGCTGCCGTAGCCGGCGCTGTCCGTAAGGGTAGTCGCCCGCGGCGCCCCGCTCCGTTCCAAGCCCTTTCTACTGGCTATATATTACGGTAACTTCAATGGTATCTTTAATCCACAGTCCAATTGACATTGGGCAACGGCAAAGACTTCGCCAGAATCATGGCCAGGTTGCCTGATTGTAGAAATACCCATATTTATCGACGATATGTGGCATGATGCCGCTTGCCAATAGGTGAAATGACCTATGTTCGATCGGGGTGGATGCCTGATGGTAGTTTTTCTTGACATCTTCCAATAAATGTTCTATTATTAGTACATTATGATGGGCATTGAGACCTCCGTGGACCACGAACTGACGGCCACACGCCGGCTGCGTTCGCCGCGCTATGATCAGCTCATGGCGCGGTTGCGCCACCAGCTGCTGACGGGCCAACTTAAGCATGGCAGCCGCTTACCTACGGAAAAAGAGCTTTGCCGGGGCAGCGGCTATTCTCGCAACACCATTCGCCGGGCCATGGCGGAACTGGAAGCGGAAGGCCTGATCCGCCGCACCGCGGGGTCCGGCACCTTCGTGGAGTATCGCCGCAGCCGCCGACAGCAACGCTTGATTGCCCTCCTGGTGCACTTGAGTCCCCGACGCCAATGGGGACTCGTCCGCCCCATCGTGGAACACGCTCAAAGAACCGCGGAAAGTCATGGCTACGAGACGCTGGTAGTGGAATCGGACCCTGACCGGCACATTCCGGTTCAGGCCGCCGCCCGCATCAACGCGGCCAAGGCCGCCGGAACTATTTATTTCCCATTCGCGCGCGAGGCGGCTGATACCCGCAATCAGGAGGCGGTCGAAGCCCTCTTGGCCGCCGGTCAGCAGGTGGTGGTGATTGATACCACTTTGTCGGATCGACGCGGCCGAGCCGTATCATCGGTGATCAGTGAAAACCGCCGCGGCGCTTATCTGTTGACGCGGCATTTGATGCAACACGGATACCGGCGAATTGCATTTTTGACCTGGCATGGCATGGATTCAGTGCAGCAGCGCGAAGATGGCTTTCGCGCGGCGCTGGGCGAGGCGGGCCTGGCGATCCCTCCCGAGTACCTGTTGCACATGGGCTCCCCCGATGTCGCGCAGCAAGGTCGCCAGGAAGTCGATGTGTTTATGGCTATGCGCCAGCCGCCGCAGGCAATTGTGTGTCTGCATGATCTGGTGGCGCTTAATGTCCTGCAACGCTGCGCCCAGCGCGGCTGGCGGGTTCCCGACGATGTGGCGGTGGCGGGTTTCGATGATCTGCCGGAAGCAGCGACCGCGGCGCCGGCGCTGACCACGATGCGTCAGGCGCCCGGCGAAATGGGCCGGCGGGCGATGCAGCAGTTGCTGGCCCAGTTGGCCGACCCCACGACGCCGCCGGTGCAACAGGTGGTTCCGTGCGAACTGATCGTCCGCCGCTCCTGCGGCTGCGGCGGGCAGCAGAAGAATGTGCAGAATACACAGCTTTTCACGGTTTCCGCCGACGAAAGGAACCGCGAAACAACGCCAAGAGGAGCTGTAAGCACCGCGTCGCAGAGTCGCTACGGCGACCTTTAGCGCGGTGAACCGATGCAGACAGGGTTTAGGTCGTGGGCATTGGGTTTTGCTCTGCGGAAAAGAACGACAGTGTAAGCACCGCGTCGCAGAGTCGCTACGGCGACCTTTAGCGCGGTGAACCGATGCAGACAGGGTTTAGATTCTGGGCATCGGGTTTTACTCTGCGGACAAAAACGACAGTGTAAGCACCGCGCTTTAGCGCGGTGAACCGATGCAGACAGGTTTTAGGTTCTGGGCATCGGGTTTTGCTCTGCGGAAAAAAACGACAGTGTAAGCACCGCGCTTTAGCGCGGTGAACCGATGGAGACAGGGTTTAGGTTCTGGGCATTGGGTTTTGCTCTGCGGAAAGAAACGACTGTGTAAGCACCGCGCTTTAGCGCGGTGAACCGACGCAGACGGGTTTTAGGTTATAGCGGTCAGGCGGCAGGGAACCGTAAAGGAAAAGTAAAAGGAAAAAACGAAAAGTGAAATCTTCACCCGCCTCGGCGAGGACAGGTTTGGTTGAACTCGGGCCGCGCGGCTCGGGCCTGAATTCCCCAGGGCGGACTGAACAAGGAGGTGCCTTATGGCACGGCAGGGTTTACTTCCCGGTGACGGCGTTTCCGTGGTGCACTCACACGAGTTCCGACGCTTGGGCGGCGGCCGGAGGTCCGTAGTGGTCCATACGTACAGGGAGTTGGTCCGGTTCAAAACCGGGAACCGATGGCTGCATCCTGACCGGGGTCAAGATGCGCAGGAAACCGGCTTTACCCTGATCGAGCTGCTGGTGGTGATCTCGATCATTGCGATCCTTGTTTCCATTCTGCTGCCCGCCTTGGCCAAAGCCCGGGAACTGGCCAACCGGGCCGTCTGCATGGCCAACATCCGCGGCATCATCCAATCGATGATTACCTACAGTCAGAGCAGCAATGGCACGTTCCCGGTACCCTACATGCCGCCGAACAATCTGGCCAATGGTTGGCCGACCAATTTCATCGTCAATTTCCCCGACCAATCGGGCGGCCTCGTGCCGTATCCGACGACCCCGCAGGAGGCGGTTCAGGACTGGTACGACAACGCCGCTTCCGCCGACGGCATTCCTCCGGTTCCGACACCGGCGTTGTGGCTGCTCGTGCTGCAGGGTTACGCCACGCCGGCAATCTTCGTCTGCCCGTCCGACCCCCTGGCCGTGGGTCCCTCACCCGAGAAGTGGAGCTGGGGCTACAACCCAACGGGACAGGTCTTCTTCTACAACGAGAATTTCACGAATCCCGGCGGCGCTTGCTCAACGGGGCTGGGTTATAACACGGACACCTCCGGACAGGGGCTCAGCTACTCGATCAATTATCCCTGGTTCTACAACTGGCGGGGCGGCAACACTTTGGGCACGGTCGGGCGCTGGTGGACCACCGAGGGCGCTACGAGCGGCGTCGTCCTGGTTAGTGATATGGCCCCCGTCGATCATAGCGATAACAGTTGGGGCGTTTACAACCGCATCACCACGACCCTGCCGACGGCCAACACCTACGGCCCGTCTATTTACAACTCCGGCAATCATGCCGGTGATGGCCAGAACGTCGGTTTCGGCGATGACCATGTCACCTGGGAGACGTCGCCCTACGTGGGGCAGAATGGCGACAACATCTTTACTTACTCCAACGCTGACCCGGCCGTCGTCAACGGGACGACGGACCAGAACCAGGTGGGCCTTTCGAGTTATCCCCTCAACGAGGGCGGGTGGGAGGAGCAAGGATTCGGACACCGTGTCGCACCGCTGGAGGCGCCATTCGACATATGCATGGTGCCGGTGCGGGTGGTGAATCCTGCCGTCGCGGCGGCGAATAGCCCCAGCAGCACCGCTTGGTAGGTCGCCGGCGCTTGTGGCGCGGGCCGAGAGGGGACACGGAGGAGGACATCATGCGCGTTTCACGCCTCTGCGGCGTCGTTGGAGCAATCGCCATTGCACTGGCCGGCACCGTAGTCCAGACTGTTCCCCCGGCGGCGCTGGCGCCCGGCCGGCCTGCGTGGTGGCTGCACGTGGCAGGCGATCAGATCGTCAACAGCCATGGCCATCCCTTTCGCTTGGTTGGGATTGGATACCCCCAATCTGATGAAATGGCGGAGCGGGTGCAGTTCGGATCCTTCGGAGACTTGGTTCGGTACTACCGGCGGCTGGGCATGAACTGTATACGGTTCGGCGTATCTCCGTTCCACCTTTTTGGCTCCAATATAAATCTATTAAACGAGCTCGGGCCGGCGAAATTTGTGAAGTATATGATCGCTCCGGACGTGGCAACGATCGTGAAAGCGGGCATGTACGCGGTCATCGATGTCCACAACTGGTATCCGTCATGGAAAAAGGCGGTCAGACAACGAAAACAGTGGCAACGCGACCTAATCCCCCTGTGGGCCGCCATCGCCCGTCGCTACCGAGATAACCCGAGGGTTGCGGTTTACGAATTGTGGAATGAGCCGCAGTGGTATCCCACCGGCCTGTCCGCCAAATCGGCCGCGCCATTGCGCGAGTGGTACCGGCGCTGCATCGCGGCCGTCCGCCAATACGATACACGCCACATCATCCTGGTGAGCGACTGGAATGCCGGGTGGGGCGATGCGACGGAACCCACGTGGGCGCCAATTCATTTTTCCGTCGACGCGCCCTACAACGAGGTGGCCTATTCCAAGCACATGGCAAGGGATCATTGCACCGGGGCCTTCGTCCGAAGCGCGCTGGATTCTGTGGAGAGCCGCTGGCATGTGCCGATGATTATCGGCGAACTGGAACTGGGCCGTGGCCTAATGACGCAGGACGCCCTGTCGCGCTTACTCACGATCCTCAATCATGATCCATACCAATATAGCGTCTGGTTTTGGGGGGCGGGTTCCGAGGCCGAGAGGTTTGTGAACCTCTGGAGCCCTTGGGCGAAACGTCACGCCAGTCGTGTGCCGTTCGCCGCCTTTTGCACTGTGGGCGTAAAACAGCGGGTGGCACGGGAGCGGCAAACGAACGGACAGGCCAACCTGATATTCAATGGTAATCTTGAGTATTCCTATCCCTTCCGCCGAATTCCCTTGGGATGGAAGCCCGAGCTGATTTCGGGGGAAAAGGCTGGCACGACGTGGGCTTACCACCTCGCCGGAGGCCATCCTGGCGCTTTTGTTGCCATCGCGACAGCCAGGTCCGGCGGCGACAAGCGATGGGTTTCGGAGGCATTTCCGGTAAAAGGCGGTCGCGTGTACCGGTTGTCATTCGACTATCAAACGGACACTTCCTATGCCTCAGTGCGTGTGAACTTCTGGAGAAATCCGGCGGCCAACCGGCCAGACGGCTGTTTCCAAACTGGCCGCCTGAAGCAGCCCAGCCTGGCCGCAATAACCAGGCGCGGAGAATGGGCGGAAAAAATCTGTTCGATAAAGACACCAGCCAAGGCGTGCTTCGCCACGGTTTGCCTGCTCCACGCCGCAGCTTGGGGGGAAAGCTTGTTTGCGCATATCGCCCTGGTCCCGGCGAAATGAAAATAGCCGAGGTCCTCCCGAACGTACGGGGGCGGTGGCGGCTGCGAGATGCAAAGAGTTTACGTAACCGTTCACGAGCCGAAGCATTGGGGCCGCCCTGACCCGTCGCTTATCCCACTTGGGTCGGGACTTCCAGCGCTCCGGGCTATGAACCAGAGACCGCAGGCACCGCATAGCCCCAAGGTCGCCGTGGGCGACTGAACTGTAGCGCGGCGCAAGGCGGCGCCTGGTGACACCCGGGGGACGCCCCCCGCCAAGGTGGGAGGCAGAGGACGGACGGAGGAAAAAAGAGGAACGGGAAGGCGGTGTTTTTTATGAAGCGTTTCGTTGCGGCCTGCACCATCGGGTTGTTGCTGCTCGTCACGTGGGGCGCGACATCACCGAACGAGAGGGCCGCAGTGGCGTCCGAGCGAGCCACTGCGGTGAACACGGCAGCCAAGTCGTCCGCGCCCGCCGCCGCCATCCGCTGGCAGGCGGTGCCGGCGCTAGCGCGGGCCAGCACGCCGACCACGCCGGCTGGTGCCCCCACCCTACGCTGCCTCAAGACGGCGGTTCGTGGGCGCTACCTCTATCTGTACATCGGAGGATTCACCCGCTGGACGCACTGGCGGGGCTGGCGCCACGTTTACGGACAAACCTACGTGGCGGTGCACCGGCAGCTGTACCTGCGACTGCGCAATGAATCGCTCAGCGGCCAGCAACCTTGGACCATCCTTTTCAAGCATGGACGGCCCTCGTGCGAGCGGGCGGGAATTCAATGCACCTGGTTGAAAAGACGGGGCGCCCTGATGGCTCGCTTTGACCTATCCACAATCCAGTACACTCCGCTGCAAATCGCCGTCAGCGCGCTGATGCTGCTGGATCTGCAAAAACACATGGTGGGGCGGCAGATACCGCAGCGGTTGCCCGCCTCCGGTTGGGCCAGCGTGCGGGTGCCCCAGTTGCAAACCTTATCCGGACCACCCGTCATCGCGCCCCCGCAGGTGCGAATTGCACCCGGTGTTTTGACGATACGGTGGCACACCAACCGCAAAACAGCCGGCAGCTTGACGCTCCAGAACCCAACCGGAAAAATAATTGTGCGCCGCTGCGTCGCGTCCTTTTCGCGCACCCACCGCCTGGTTATCGGAGGTCTGGCGGGCGGCCGATACGCGGTCCGCTTGCGGGTGAACGACTTTAGCGCGAACCACGCCAGGTGGCAAAGCCAACTTTTGAAGGTTCCCCTGGTGCAGCCAGCGCAGGGACCGGCGGGTTGGTGGCTGCACGTCGAAGGCGATCAGATCGTCAACAGCCAGGGCCATCCCTTTCGCCTGGTGGGCATGAGCCGCTGCCAGGCGTGCCAAATGTACGAGCGGGCGGATTTCGGATCGCTACGTAGCCAAGCCGAGCACTATCGCCGCCTCGGCATCAACTGTATACGTCTGGCGATCTCCCCTCTGGGATTTCCGGGGAAGGTGAATCTGCTGGCCAAGTTGGGGCCGGCGAAATTCGTCAGGCGGATGATCGCCCCGGACGTGGCGACGATCACCCGTGCCGGCCTCTACGTGGCGATTGACGACCACTCATATCCGAAAACCATCGCCGAGACGAGTGAGATGATCCCTATGTGGGCGGCGATTGCCCACCGCTTTAGAAACGACCCGCGTGTCGCCGTGTATGAGCTTTGGAATGAGCCGAGCTGGCCCGGCACCGGTTTGTCCCCGAAATCGGCCGCCCCGCTGCGCAACTGGTACCGGCGCTGCATCAAGACCATTCGCCACTACGACAAACGCCATATTATCCTGGTCAGTGATTGGAACGCCGGCTGGGGCTGGGCCACGGAATCGATGTGGGCGCCAATTCACTTTTCCATTGATGCGCCTTACGACCAGGTGGCTTATTCCAAACACATGACTCCGGGGCAGGGCGCGGACGAAAACTTTATTCGCGGCGGTTTGGACACGGTGGAAAACCGTTGGCAGGTACCGCTGATTATCGGCGAATTTGAGCTGGAAGCCCGACACGAGGCGACGCAGATCCGCCGGGCGCTGGGGTTGCTCACGAAGGATCCGCATGACTACAGCATCTGGTTCTGGCGCCCCCACCGTGATTCGGTCATTTACGCAAATATCTGGAGCCCCTGGGCGAAGCGCTACGCCAGCCGCGTGCCTTTTCCCGCCGTCCACGAGGCAGTGCGGCGCGTGACTCGCGCTACCGCGGTTCGCCAGCTTACCAACTTAATTCCGAATGGGAACTTGGCGGTTGCAGAAGCCTCCGCCAGCGGGCCAGCGGACTGGACCGCGAAGCTGATTTCCGGCAAGGCGGCAGGCACAAGGTGGACTTACCACACCACCGGCGGCAACCCGGGCGCCATGTTCTCCATCGAGACGAGCAACTCCGGCGGCGACAAGGAATGGATCTCGAACGCCTTCCCGGTAATCGGTGGATGCAGTTACAAACTCTCTTTCAGCTACCAAACCGACGCCGGCGGCGCCTTCGTCCGCGTTGGCTTCTGGGCCAATAAGGCAGCCACCAGGCCTGAAGGTTCCTGTCGGACAACCGCGTTACCCACACCCAGTTTCGCGGCAATCACCGAACGCCAGGAGTGGAGCCGACAAACCTGGATGGTGAAGGCTCCGGTTGAGGCGCGCTTCGCCACGGTCGCCTTGTTGCATACCTCCGCGTGGGGGGTCAGCAGTTTTGCCCACATCGTCTGCACGCCTGCGCCGCCAGCACAAGCGGCTGGCAACAGGCGTAAGCCGGCATCCATAACCTATCCCCTGAATGGAAATTTCGCAGCCGCTTCCCCGCAAAGCGCCGCTCTGCCCGCGGACTGGACCGCCACCGCAGCCACGTGGACGCCCGGCGGAAGGCCGACGAATACCCAATGGATGTACCAGGCTGGGCTTATGCGCGAAATTCCCACCCCGGCAGACCGCGGCCAGCCCACGGCGTACGTGTCCATCGCCGTCGCTGGCAACAACAGCCCCCGCGCGCCAATATGGAAATCGAACCCATTTCCAGTCGTCGGGGCGGTGACGTATAAATTAAGCTTCATGTATCAGGCGAACGCGAACAACACGTATGTTCGAATCGATTTTGAGGGTGGCCCAACCGGTACGGTGTGGGAAGGCCAAGACGGCTTTGGCGACATGACAATTTATGGCGCGCCGAGCTTGCATAAGGCGAAATCGTGGACCCGGCGGAGCTTTTTGGTAAGAGCTCCGACCCATGCGACCCAAGCCTTTATATCCCTGGTAGGCGGCGCCCGCTGGGGCGACAGCGCTTTCGCTCGCGTAGCTCTGACTCCGCGACCGCGTTGACGCCCTGGTGCGTTGCTCGGACGCTCCCGCCCAGCGATACGCCGATTTCGTCCATGGTTACCACGCGGTGGATAATCCGGGATGGTTGCTCCTGCCTTGCGGACAGGTTGCATCTGGTCTTACCGCCGGATGGGAGCGATCTCTTCACCTGGATCAAAACCTAGAGCGGTTTGCGCTCAGCGTTCAATGGCGATGGATTCAATGAACCGCTTCCGTCCCACCTCGAAGCAGGGCTGTGGATATTGGCTAAGGTAGAGCCGCCGCCCTCGTCGGCTATCGGCGGCATGGCCGATGGGGGCGTCGGCCCTACAGGCCGCACGTAGGTCCAATGGACTACGCGGCGTTTGGCGCAGCCTGCCGGCTGGAACGATCCACGCGGGAATCTTTCAGCCGTTTTGCCCTGGTCGGTGGCATTCTGAAGTACGGGGACTTCGTGGATACCAAGGTCTCGGCGGTCGATTTGCCAGCGGGGTTATTCTTGGGGCGCGCCCTACCTGGATCAGGAACCTTCGCGCGTGCTGCGGGATGAGGGAATTTCCGGCCCCGAAGTGAGTTCGATGCTGGAGGACATTGGCCGGGGCGCGATGAAGGCGTCGGAGATAGCGTGCCGTCTGCGGGCCGCCCGGACTAATTTGTCGCCGCTGCTCCAGCGACTCTTTGGACGCTTCCGTGCGAAACCGGGAAAGACCTTTGGGAACATGCCGGCGTGCCGCCAAGAACAGTCATTATACAATCCAGGACCCCGCGCTGCGTTTTTGGTTTCAGGTGTACTCGCCACATCGAACGCGCCGGCCGCACTACGACCGTGCGGAAACACTCCGTCTGCTGCGCGAACACGCCGCGACGGTATTGGAGGATTTCTGCCGCCAGCACCATCCCGGCGCCGCGCGTTACTGGTAGGCCACGAAGCTACTGTGGTGGTCACGGAGGTTAAATGGTATGGCCTCAGCTCGACTTTTGCCATTTTTCCGTAGCGTAAATGGTCGAATCCTTCGGAAATCGCGGTGGCAGCGCGAGTTTTGGCACACCCCGTCTTCTATACGAGCGTGCAAAAAATCCACGCCCATTCTAAGAGGCCCGCGAAATCACGCTTTGCGGTTCCTCCGAAATCGGCAAAAGGCGAGCTCAGCGTTCAGGAACACGGCGAAATGGGACGACGGATGGTGGTGAATTGGCAACGGTGTGTGTTGCGCAACCGCTTCAGGGATGTCAGATTTGAGGCGCTCGACACGACATTTTTGAAGCGCTTAGGTGATTGCATTATGATGATACAATCACTAAAATACGTGGATGAAATACAAAAAACGCCTGTTGGCGGGCAAGCTGATAAATATGCTCAAGCGATTTGCGGTGGTTGTCGTCACCGGTGGCCGGCAGGTTGGTAAGAGCACCTTGCTGACCCATGAGTTGCCGGGTTGGGAGGCGATTGTATTTGACCCCGTTACCGACGTCGGTAACGCCCGGCACGATCCAGATTTGTTCCTGGATAACCATCCTCCGCCTCTGATTATGGATGAAATTCAGTACGCTCCGGAACTTGTCGCTTCCATAAAACGGCGGGTGGATCACCCCACTACGCCGTTCACCGGAGGCGGCGGGCGCGCCAACGCCGCCGGCCGGCGCGTCAGCCAATACGTACTAACGGGTTCACAGCAGTGGTCGGTGCTCAAGTCAATTAGTGAGTCGCTGGCGGGGCGGGCGGTTTTCCTTGATCTCGAGGGATTTTGTCTCACGGAAATTGCCCAGGCGAGCGGGGAAGATTCCTGGCTCGAACGTTATCTGCGCGAGCCTCGTGAATTCGCGGCTTCTGCGCCGCCACGGTTAACGCTCAACCGTACGTTATACGAGCAACTTTGGCGCGGTTTTTTGCCCGAAACGGATGCCTTGGAGCTGGATTGGATCGCTGATTTTCATCGGGCGTACTTGCGTACGTACATTGAGCGCGATGCCCGGCTGGTTACCGACGTGGGCGACTGGCAGCAGTTTGGACGGTTTGTGCGCCTCGCCGCCGCCCTGACGGCGCAGGAGATCAACCATAGCCAGTTGGGGCGGGAGTTGAGCGTTACGCCACAGACGGCCCGACGTTGGCTGGCCACGCTCCAAGCGACGTTTCAATGGTATGAAGTTCCCGCCTATCACGGCAATACCATCAAACGTATCGGTTCCAAACCGAAGGGATACTTGGCGGATACCGGGCTGGCATGCAGCCTACAGGCCATTTCCACACCTCAAGCGTTGGCGGGACATCCGCTCGCCGGCGCTCTGTTTGAATCCGCAGTGGTCGCGGAAATTCGCAAACTGGCGGGAACATTGGCGACACCCCCCGTTGTATATCATTGGCGCAGCCAGGGAGGAGCCGAAGTAGACCTGCTGCTGGAACGCGACGGAACGTTTTTCCCAATCGAAATCAAACTGACTTCGCATCCTTCTTCCCGGGACACCCGCGGCATTGAGGCCTTTCGCGCCACCTATCCCCATTTGAAGATTGCCCCCGGCCTGGTCATCGCCCCTACGGCGCGACTCGAACCGCTTTCCAGGCACGTCTGTGCCCTGCCTTGGGATTGCCGTTGATTTAGATGTCTGCAAATCTGGAATCAATTCTTATAATGTAAACTAATGATTCCGCGGCTCTACGCCAATCTCGTCCGGCAACGTCTGGCGAAATTTCCCGCCGTGGCCATCGTCGGGCCGCGCCAATGCGGCAAAACGACGCTGGCCCGCCAGTTCGGCGGCATCTAATTTCGACTTGGAGCCAGGAAGCGGCCCAAACCCAATTGGACGCCCAGTGGGACGCCCTTACGGCGGCATCGCCATGGATTGTCCTGGACGAGGCGCAATCGGCCCCGGCCATTTTCCCGCGGTTGCGCGGCGCTATTGATGAACGCCGCGGTCGCCATGGGCGTTTTCTGCGGTTGGGTTCGGTATCGCCCGCGCTCATGAGAAATGGGTCCGAATCGCTGGCCGGCCGCCTGGCGATTGTGGAGATTTCGCCTTTTATTCTGCCCGAGCTGGGCGCCTCCCGCTTGAATGACCTGTGGTTGTTTGGCGGGTATCCCCAAGGCGGCATTCTCGACGCAGCGCTGTTCGGCCCCTGGCAGGAATCTTACCTGAGCCTGCTGATCCAGCGCGATCTGCCCGCCTGGGGTCTGCCGGCGAAGGCCAAGAGCACCGAACGCCTGATCCGGATGCTCGCCGCCTTGCACGGGCAGACACTCAATGCCTCCCAGTTGGGCGGCGCCCTGGCCCTGGCCGGCAAGACGGTTGCGGATTATTGCGATTATCTGGAGGGGCTTTTCTCATCCGCCGGCTGCAGCCGTACTTTGCCCATATCCGCAAGCGCCTGGTCCAGTCCGCCAAAGTATTCTGGCGCGACTCCGGGCTGGTGAATTTTCTTAGGGGCGCCAACGGCATGGACCAGCTTGTCGCGCAACCCTGGGTCGGGTACGGCTGGGAAGGGTTCGTCATTGAACAGACCTTGGCCGTCTTGGCCGCCCACGGCCAACGCGCGACTCCCTTTTTTTTTCCGCACCTCCGACGGCTTCGAGCTGGACCTGGTGCTCGATGGGGGGACGAAACGCTGGGCCGTTGAGATCAAGCTTACATCCAATCCATCCCCCGATATGACCGGGCGTCTGCACAAAACAGCGGACTTGATCGGGGCTGAACGTCGCATTCTCGTCTGCCGCAGCGCCCGCACCATTGAGACCGACCGCCTCCTGGTGGTGAATGTTCCCAACTGGCTCCAGCGGCTTGTGGAAGCATAGACCTTTTACGCGCCTTTCCCGGAGTACCGCACGCCCACCGTCCGAGCCGCGCCCGTAAGGAAGCGATGTAAGCCCAGACTTTGGGGCCAATACCTCCGTTCGTCCGAGCCGCGCCCGTAAGGAAGCGATAGACTTTTTACGCGCCTTTCCCGGAGTACCGCACGGCGGCGTTGAGCAGCCTGGGAAAACGGCGCAGGAGGCCGCCACTGAATGCCCCCCAAGTCGGGTGCACCAGCACACTGGAAAACAGATTGGAGGCATATAGGCGGCGGCGAAATTCACGCCGCCAGGCCACGGTGTAATTGCGCCCCATTTCCGCCCACGAGTCCCCCGCGGCCAGGCCGCGCGGCAGCAGTTCCGCCACCAGAGCTGCGGAGCGCAGGGCCAGGGTGACGCCTTCGCCGATGAGCGGGTGCACCTCACCGGCCGCGTTGCCCACGCGGAATAATCCGTCGTGGTAAGCGACGCCCCGGCTTGGCCGGGCTGGGCCACACGCGTTCCAGCGATCCAGGCGCTGCGCCCCACGAAACATTTTGGCCCAGGCGCTCTGGCCGCGGAAAAGGTATTCCAGTAGAGCGTCGCCGCGGGGGTAATCCGCCAGAAGCCGGCGGCGGGCCAGGAACGCCACGTTGTAACGCGGCAACGCCGCGGCTGTCTGCGGCCCCGGCGCCGCGCTGGTGCGCAGCACGCCGGCGTACATATCCTTCGCGCCCGCAACCGCGGTGACGTCATCCGGCAGATCCACCCCGGTGAAGTGCGCTTGAAAACAAAGAAAATTCCGCGGCCCCGGCCGATGCACCTTAAATCCGCCATGCGCCAGGACCACGCAGCGGCCGCGGATGGATTCACCGCCCGCGGCGAAGAGGCTAAATCCAGTCGCGCTCGAACCGACTATGCGTTGAACCCGCCAGGGCTGCAGGATTTCCGCTCCCCAGGCATGGGCACACTCCAGCAGCAGTTGATCGAACTGATCGCGGGCCATAGCCCGCGGCGCCGCTCCACCGAAGGGCACATCCACGCTTCGCCCGTCAGCCGTCGAAGCTCGCACGGCTTGTAACGGCGGACCAGCCAGGGCGTCAAATTGTTCCAGTACATCCAAACGGTCCAGCACGGACCGGGCGCCGCTGGAAACGAATTCTCCGCAAACTTTACGCCGTGGAAAAACTTTTTGTTCCACCAAAATGACCCGCAGGCCCGCCCGCGCCAACAGCGCTGCGGCGGCGGAACCGGCCGGTCCCCCCCCGACTACCACCACATCCGCTGGCTCGTCCATAGCTGATTATAGGTGGTTTCCTCTGGCGCCAGGCTCACACTAATCATCCACTACGATGGCGTGGAGAAACTTCGGACCATGGACGCCTGTGACCAGGTTCATTTCGATGTCCGTGGTTTTGCTCGGACCGTTGATGATCACCACGTTGGACGGAATGCGGTGGCACGCTGGCTCGGGCTCGCGGCCGTTTACCACGGCGGTGGGCGCCATGGCCGTGGCGGCGGAATTGTCCGTCAGGATGCGCGGTAGAGCGTCGATCAAATCCGCCAGAATACACTTGGCCGGGACCACAACAATATGTCGCGGGACGGTTAAGGTGGTGGCGCGGCCAAAGCGGGCGTCGCTGCAGACCAGCACCGCGCCGGTGTCGGCCATGGCGTAGCGGCAGTCGGTAATGGAGGCGTCGCACTGATAGACCGTCTGGACGCAATTGGCATCAGGCCAGCGATGAACCTGAAGGCCGCGGGCAGCCAAATGGCGGGCGATTCGCTCCTCTGGAAAATCGACCAGATTGAGCATGATGGATTGCACGTTCGTTGCAGCCAGGGCGGCATCAATCGCCGCTACAATCCCCGCCCGGGGCGAGCGCTGGACCTTAGCCCCATTTTTTTCCGCCTGGCTTATCCAGCGTTCGACCCGGTGCGGATCATCCCGCTCCACTTGGCGCAGCAGCTGCTCGCGCCGCGGAGGCTTGGACGCTGGGGCCGCAACCGCCCCCTGTGCGGAATGGCCCAAAGCATGCCGAACGCGGGCCAGAAAGGTCGCGCGGGAATCAGCGCAATAGCCTTCCAGTTTTTGGTTTCCGCCTTCCGGGTCTTGTTTATTTTTTGGGGTCATCCCTGGACCTTCCGCCGCATTCAGCCCCGGATCCGAATCGAGCTTTCTTCCACAATCCAAAGCTTGCCTGTCAGCACGTCTCTTTCAAGTAACAGCAAAATGCCGGCGGAGGACCGACAAGACGCGGGGCTTGGCCAAACGAGCCAGCCGCAGCACGATTATGCCTGGGTAGTCCTCAGGCGGATAGCTGCGAACATTGCCAAAATCGAGATCAGGGGTAACTACCACCCGCCGTTCTTGCTGGCAGACCGCCGCCACGCGAACGTCCGCCTTGCCCTTCAGGCCCTGCTCGCTGACGGTCATGGCATCGTGGCCAGCGGCGGCCAGCATGTGAGCCGCCTCGATCGGCATGTTTTCATCGATCTTAAACTTAGGCATCAACCCACATCCGTGGCCAGGGGCATCATGCGTTCGCGCCCAAGTTCCGCGGCGTAAGCCATCGCGGCACGAATGTCCTCAGGGTGCAACGATGGATAACTGTGCATAATCTTATCAACCCTTTGGTCCTCGGCGAGGTTGTCCAGCACAACCGCGGCCATAACACGCGTCCCCTTAAAGCAGGCCTGTCCATGACAAACGTTAGGGTCAACCGTGATGCGTTCCCGCTAATTTTTCATTTTGCACCTCGTGTCCATAGCCGCTCTAATAAGATCATTTTATATCTGGAGACCGGCTCGGTAAATGTGGCTTGCGCTCCGTGGAGGGCCGGGGGCCGCCGCGACGGTACTCTCGATACAACCGCCGGAAGCTTTTTGGTGGCGGCGCGGGGAAGTCACGAATTTGTGTCCAGCCCCGCACCGCTCCAGGCAGGTTTCTCACCCAGCCATCGCGCCCGGCCAACAGCCGCAGGATGCGGCGCTGCAGAACTTGGCCGAGCCGATAACTCCAGCCATGCCGCAGCGCCCGCGCCCAAAACCCGAATATGATGCGCGCCGCCGGCGGGCCGATACCCTTGCGCACGAGATCCTGGCGCAGATGGATGAGCATCCGGGGGATATCGATTTGGACCGGGCACGCTTCCAGGCACGCGCCACACAGGCTGGAAGCCTCCGGCAGATGCGCATGCGCTTCCAAGCCATTAAACAACGGCACCAGCAGCGCCCCGATGGGTCCTGGATAAACGCTGCCATAGGATCGGCCGCCGACTTTGCGGTAAACCGGGCAGGCATTCAGGCACGCCCCGCAGCGGATGCAGCGCAAGGTATCACGATACTCGCCGGCCAGAATGCGCGACCGCCCGTTGTCCATGATGATCAGGTGAAATTCCCGCGGCCCATCCGCCTCTGTCGGTCGGCGCGGACCAGTGATGATGCTCGTATACTGCGTCAGGGCCTGACCGGTGGCGGATCGCGCCAGCAATTTCAAGAAGACCGGCAAATCTTCCAGCGCTGGGATCACTTTTTCCATTCCCATAATCGCCACGTGCACCCGCGGCCGCGTCGTGCACATCCGCCCATTGCCTTCGTTGGTGCAGATCACGATCGAACCAGTTTCGGCCACCGCGAAATTGACGCCGCTGACGCCCAAATCCGCTTCATCAAAGCGCCGCCGCAGGTAAACCCGCGCCAGCTCCGCCAGGGCCTGCGGTTGGTCGGTATAGGCCGTCCGAAAATACCGGGCGAAAAGCTGCCCGATTTCCGCGGCGCGTTTGTGAATGACCGGCATGACCAGGTGGGTGGGATGATCGTGATCCACCTGCAGAATAAATTCGCCCAGATCGGTTTCCAGCACATCCAACTGCGCCTCGATCAGCGCCTGGTTCAGTTCCATTTCTTCGCTGACCATGCTCTTGCTTTTGACGATCAGCTTGGCACCGCTGCGCCGGGCGATGTCAACCACCAGGGCGTTGGCCTGGGCATTATCCAGGGCGAAATGCACCTTTCCGCCATGACGAATGACATTCTGCTCCAGCCGCTCAAGATAATAATCCAGATGCTCCAGGGTGTGTCTCTTGATTTCGCCCGCCCACTGCCGTAGACCGTCGGCGTCCGGCAAATCGGCCAGTGTTTGCTTGCGACCAGCATCCTTCTTGGTAACGGAATTATCCAAGGCATCGTGCAGCGCCTGATTCGCCGCGGCGGTGTGCGTCTCGGCCATAAAGTCGGGATGAAACACCGGCAAAGGGAGACGCCGCGACGGGGCGACGGAATGGGGTCCTGGCTGCTGTTTGCTGGTTTTTGGTTTTTGATGGTTCGCCACCTTGATCCCCGCGTGCTGAATAATTTAGGGTTTGGGTTCCAGATTTCAGGTTTCAGTTATCGCTTTCAGGTTATAGGCTCCGCGTTTTGGGGGTTTTAGGTCAGGGCAACCCGCGCTGGATCCGGAAATTCAACCCTGGTTGGCCTTACGCTGCGCGGCGGTATGCTCAATCGCGGCGGCAATCACTTCGGCCAGATGCCGCACCACGAATTTCTCCCCGTTCCGATGGCCCGCCCCGGCAATATTCATGGCACAGCCGCCATCGTTAACGATCATCACCGCCGCCCCGCTGCGCGCGGCGCAGGCGATTTTATCACGCACCATCGCCCCGCTGATGTCCGGATATTTGACCGCGAACGTCCCGCCAAATCCGCAGCATTGCTCCGCTTTTTCCAGTGGAACCAGCGTGACATTACCAATCTGCTCCAAGAGCCGTCGCGCCGGCTCGCCGGTTAAGCCCAGCCCACGTAGATGGCAGTTGTAGTGATAGGTAAACGTGGTCTTTTCCGGCAGCGACAGTCCGTGTAAATCCACCTTTAGAACTCGGGTCAGAAAGTCCACGTATTCGTAGCAGCGTCCGGCCAGGTCTTCAGCCCGCCGGCCCCAGGCCGGATCATGGGTAAATAGACCGGGGTAATGCTCCTTCACCATCGCCCCGCAGGATCCGGAGGGCGTGACGACGTACGAGGCGCCTTGAAACACCTTGATCATACGCCGGGCCAGGTTTTGTGCTTCCTGGAAATAGCCGTTGTTAAATTGTGGTTGGCCGCAGCAAGTTTGGGCCGCGGGGAAATCGACCTGGCATCCAAAATATTCCAGCGATTTAACGACCGCCAGGCCAACCTGCGGGGCAAACAGGTCAGTCAAACAGGTTATAAAAAGGCTTACTTTCATAGGGCCATCATTCCCGGGCGTGGCGCCGTCGGCGCCACCAGGACCTTGGCGTGGCGCCGATTGCGAGGCCACGCTATGCTCCACCTTATACGCCAGCCAACCCCGTCTGTCACGGGAGCCAATGTCGCAAGGGAACCGCGGGGATGGCCATAGTCTCAGTGCGACGAAGCCGCAAACAAAATATATAGCCCCCGGTCCGCACGGAGGCGGAATAGTTTAGTCGCCCACAGCGACCTTCGGCGAACTCTGCCGGGGGTGGATTCTCCGCCAATATATAGCCCCCGCGTCGCAGAGTCGCCCCTGGAGACCTTGCCGGGGGTGGATTCTCCGCCGGAAACCGGGGATTCCCCGCAGGCCACAATCTTCGCGTCGCGCGAAAAAACACGGAGATTGTGATACAGGTAGTAGTTCGAGGCTGGTGGGGATGACCATAAATTGTGGCAGGCACGATCCTACGTGCCGTTGGTCGCCCTACTGCCCGCACCGTCATGTGGCACTTGGACCGCACGTCGGAGTGTGTCCACCGGGGTGGATCTTCAACCTACCAGGATGAACCATAATTCATGGCCAGACTCGCTGGCTGAGATTTGCGGAACCCTGGCGGAAGGTTCATCGAAAATCTGGTATCATCACTTGTGCCTATGCGGGGGCCATATCGTCCTGCGTGGGCGCCCAGAGGTCAGGGAGACCGTTCCCATGCCACCCCAAAATAAGCGCGGCACGCCGAACGGAAACGACGCCTCGCATGTCCGGCCCCGCGCAGCTTCACCAGTCGTCGCCTCGTGGCAGGCGCGCCGGCTGCTTTGGAGCATCGTACAGGCCACGGCTTATCGGTATTCCTTTCATACGTGGTCGGATTGGCGTGCCTTTTTGCTGCGCCGCTTCGGGGCCAGAATCGGCCGCCACTGCACTATTCGCCGAAGCAGCCGGGTGTATTATCCCTGGCTGTTGGAAATGGGTGATTTTGCCTGCCTGGGCGATAGTGCGGTGGTATACAATTTGGCGAAGGTTAACTTAGGCGAACGAGCGACCGTCAGTCAGGAAGCCTATCTGTGCGCCGGAACCCACGATTACACGCAGTTGACGATGCCGTTGGTGGCCAAGGCAATCACCATCGGCCCGGACACGTGGATCTGTGCACGGGCCTTTGTCGGTCCGGGAGTGACGGTCGGGGCTGGTGCGGTAGTGGGAGCGTGTGCGGTCGCGATGAAAGATGTGCCGCAATGGTCAGTGGTGGCGGGGAACCCGGCGGTGGTAATCAAAAAAAGGCCGCGATTTTAGGGGTTAGCGCCGCTTCCAGTGTAGAAAGTTTCGCTCTGACTCTGAGTAGAAACGCGAAATGAATCATTGGATCGCCGGCGGCGCTCCGTGGCCCCCTCCAGCCGCCGGAGGCGACCTCCGGGGTACGAAAACGGCCGAGCCGCTTTCAGTGCCGGATCTGCGAGGCCTTCTCCTATCCGGAATTTGTCGGTCGACAACGCGCTAGATCCGTGGTATCCGTAAAAGGAGGGTGTGGCCGCATTTTTTGGCGAACGCCGACCCGCAACGATAGCTCTAAGCCCCCAACGCCTTCGCGGCGGCATTGATGCCGCCCGTGGGTATGTCCTTCCTGCGAAATCCGGCCACACCCTAAAAGAAGGCCGGCTGTCGGAAGCCTTGGCGGCAGGGGCAGCGACGGCTATACTGGATGTTTAACGTAGGAGAAACGGTGCGCGATCAGCGCCGGAATGAAGAGGTGTTGGTAAGGAGTTGGTCATGAATAATGCCCTGGTAGCAACGATTCAGCATACGCGTAATCAGACGCTGAAACTCGTGAACGATCTTTCCGAGGCCCAGATGACGCGGCAGCCGGCGCCGCAGACGAATCATGCGGCCTGGGTACTGGGACATCTGCTCGGCGTCGATTGCGGCGTGCTGAATTTTCTGGGCGGTCAGGCGCCGCAGCTCGAGCCGAACTGGAAGGAAATCTATGGCGGCGGCAGCACCCCCACGGCGGAAGCCACCCGCTACAAATCCAAGCTGTTTTATCTGGAGCGGATGGCGGATGTGCACCCACAGATCCTGGCCCGGATCAAGGCGCTCCGGGCTGAAGATTTGAACAAGCCGCACCCGGATCCAAATCGGCGGGCGCGGTTTCCCACGTTGGGCCACCATCTGCTCTTCTACTGCGTCTGGCACGAAACGTATCACGCCGGCCAATTGTCCGCCTGGCGGCGTGTGCAGGGTTGGCCGGCGGTCTGAACTCGATTCACGTTTTTTCAAAAAGCGGCCGATAAATAGGTAAGTCTCCACCCAACTGCGGAGGTGGCAGGCGGCATGAGGAATACGATGATACTTCCTCCCAGCGCCCAGGCCTTCTTAGATCACCTGCGATTTGAGAGACAGTTCTCAGCCTACACCCACCATTGCTACGGTGCTGACTTACACCAATTCGGATGTTTTCTGGCCATGAAGGAAAGCGGCTCCGCACAATCGCTGGCCGCAGCAGCAGACCCGAACCAACATGCGAAAGCGATCGTTGTCAACGGAAGTAGCACCCCCGCGCTGACGGCACATGCGAACCCCCGTTCGGCCGCGCCACCGCCCCCACCAGACCCGCGGGAGATGGACCGGCTTTTGCTCCGCGCCAGCCCCGAAGCGGTGCGTGACTTTCTGGGATTCATGCATACGCGGCACTATTCGAAAACGACCGTGGCCCGCAAACTCGCCACGCTGCGCAGCTATTTCAAATTTTTGAATCGGCGCGGGCTTAGTTCGGCCAACCCGATGCTTACGATTCGCACCCCCAAGTTGGATAAACGTCTTCCCAAATTTATGACGGAGCAGCAGGTTAACGAACTGCTGCGAACTCCGTGCGATACGCATGTACTCGGCGCCCGGGACAGGGCCATGCTGGAAGTAATCTACTCCAGCGGGCTGCGGGTGGGGGAATTGGTGGGCATGAACCTGCCGGATGTGGATTTTGTCAGCGCGGTGGTTCGCGTGCGCGGCAAGGGCCGCAAGGAGCGCTTAACCCCGATTGGTCAGACCGCTCTGGCGGCATTGCGAAAATATTTGGCGCTCCGCGGCCCGATCGCGACCGCAAACCCGGCTGAAACCGCGTTGTTTCTTAACAAACATGGTCGCCGTCTAAGCGCCCGCTCGGTGCGCCGCAAACTCGACCAATATCTGCGCCAAGCGAACTTGGACGCTGACATCAGCCCGCATACTTTGCGGCACAGCTTTGCTACCCATATGCTCAACCACGGCGCGGATTTACGGGCGGTGCAGGAATTGCTGGGCCATCAGAGCTTGAACACCACTCAGATTTACACGCACCTGACCACGCCGCGCCTGCGCGAAGCGTACGACCAGGCCCACCCCCGCGCCCATGCCTCTTAACCGAAAAGATTCATCCAGCGCACCCGCCCGCTCTCCCCAGCCGCTGCCGACTGGCCTCGTGGCAGCGGCTAATTTTATTTTCAACTGAACTCGTCGTAGAAAATCTGGTCCGGCGGAACCGAGCAGGTGGCGAGCATTTCCAGGCTGGCTTGGATCATGGCCCGCGGACCACACAGATAAAATTCGACCGTAGCCAGATCCGGATGCTTTTGCAGATACTGCTCCCGCAGCACTTCCTGGATCAAGCCGGTGTGGGAGGTCCACTGGTCTTCCGGTTCCGGCTCGGATAAAGCCACCTGGAAATGGAAATTGCGGTGGCGGGCGGCCAAGTCCTCAAAGTAATCCTGATAGAACAATTCCCGCCGCGCCCTGGCCCCATACCAGAAACTAACCCGGCGCTGCGTATTCAACGTTTCAAATAAATAGGAGATATGAGACCGCAGCGGCGCCATGCCGGAACCGCCGCCAAGGTAGACCATTTCCCGCTGCGTCGGTTGGATATGGAATTGGCCAAAGGGTCCGACGGCCGTCACGCGATCGCCCGGTTTCAGGTTGAACAGGTAGGCGGAACCCGTTCCAGCAAGGCAAGCCTGGCCGCGCGGCGGTGTGGCGATTCGCACATTGAAGCGCAGTTGCGATTCGCGGGCCGGGTTGCTGGCCAGGGAATAGTTGCGGCGCAGCGGCGAAGGATTCCGGGCCTTGCCATCGAACACGTGATGGAGTTTCCACGTGGTCGCATACGGCTCCCGGACCGCCACGCTGCTCAAGGTCATTTCGGCGTAAGCGGGAATGTTGAACTTCAGGTAATCACCCGGACGGTAACGCAGCGGGGGTGAGGACTCTTCGGGCACGAGGACTAATTCCTTGATATAGGTGGCGACGTTGTCGTTACGGACCACCCGCAAGCCGTAGGTGGTCTCCGCCGCGGCAGCGCGGAGCTGCAGGAATAGTTTTCCGTGGTCCCGCCGCACGGGGTACGTTTGCAGCGGCACACATACCGGGGCGCGCCGCGGCGCGCCATTGGTGATATCGAAACGGCCATTGTGTTTGGGACATTCGATCAGACAGCCCTTGACCATGCCGTCCGCGAGATGGGCGTTGCCATGGGTACAAAATCCATCGGTGGCGAAATAGCGATCATCGGCGGTGCGGTAGAGGGCGTAGGATTTTTGGTCATGGTCAAAGCGGACCACATCTTCCCGGCCGATCTGTTCGGCGGCGCAGACTTCAAGCCAGCCGGACACTGGCTGGCGGGACGGCGCGGTGAGGACCGCCGCGGTGGAAGGCGCCAGGGCGCGATCGGTGGGGGTCGGAATCTGGCGCCGCACATAGTAGGCCGGATCCCGGACTTGGCGGAGAATCGCGGGAATAATTTCCCGCCACGCCGCCACGAGTCCCCGGTACGGCTCGGGCATGTCCGCTTGGACCAGCTTATGCAGACGCGGCAAGGCATGATAGGGCACCAGCGGAAACATGTGGTGTTCCACATGGTATCCCATGTTCCAGTACAGATATCGATTCCCCGGGTTCATATAAACCGTGCGGCAATTAAGACGGTGGTCCAGCACGTTTTCCGCCAGCCCCGCGTGTTGCGTCAAGCCGTAAACGGGCATCAGCCAGGCCCCGTAGATATTCGGCAGGCCGATGTACATCAGGGGCAGAAGCGAGCCGCTGTAGATTACCAAACCGATCACAACGGCGTAGATCAAAACGTAAATTCGAGCCTTGATAAACACCTTCCGATGCTCTTGTGGAGGAATGTAGGTCCATTCTTCCGGAGTTAGTTTTCCCACGCAATGCAGCGCCACTTTGCGCCAATAGCGGGGCAGGACGCTCAGGCCAAAAAAGCCCAGAATAATGGCTTTCAGATCGGGCGGACGGGGAACCGCGATTTCAGGATCCCGCCCGACGATAATCGTGTCGCTGTGGTGGCGCGTATGACTCCAGCGCCAGGGCGTGGATTCGCGCAGCACCATGAATGAGGCGATTTCGTACAGGGCGTTGTTCATCCAATCGGTTTTGAACGCTGTGCCGTGGCTGGATTCGTGCCAGCGCGAATCGGAGGTGGACGCATAAATCACGCCGTAAATAGCAAAGGGAAGAATCGCCCACCACGTGCCCCAGAGCAGATACCCACAGCCCCCCGCGGTGATAAGCAGGCCGAACCAGAGCAGGGTATCGCGGAGTGCCGGGCCGTTGCGGCGCTGCAGCAACTGGCGCATGATCGTTTTGTCGACGGGCGAGGTATACCAGGCGGCTCCGGCCAAGCCCCGTTCGATGGCCAGCGCCGAATCCTTTCCGACCAGGCTGTAATCACTTAGACGAAGTTCCGGCGGCTTGGGAGCCGCGGCGACCGAACTCATGGCAGCAGTTCTCCTATCACCATCATGCCAGGCGCGGGTGGATGACCGACCCCTTCGCCCTGCTTTATTATAACCAGCACCGGCCACCGGCACGCCGTCGGTCCCACCGGGTGCATGACGCATGGATGCGCCTCCGGGGTATCCCGTGTGCGCGACAGGACCCGGCGCGATGGCAGCAGCCATGGGGACAGAGATGGCGGTATAGCCGTCGTTCGCGTATAGCTCCGATGCGTGCCCTGCTTGTGGTTCGTGCCACCGGTGTCTCGTAGCCGGTGATGCCCCTATCACCGATGCGAATAAACCCTGGTGACCTTCCCCCTAAAACGAATCCACCTGCAAGGATAGTGTTAAGGTGGAATTTAGGAGGTTATGGCCATGAGCGCTTGCGCTCCGGCCGGCTGTCTAGGCCTTGCCAACCCGGACGGCCATCGGGATGAAGCTTGAACCCGAACTTCGTTGCAATTACCACCCGCCCTCAGGACCCAGCGAGGGCTTCGCCGACGAGCCCTTCGTTCGTGAACGGGCCATAGACCTCGGCGATATCAAAAAATGTAACGCCACGTTCCACCGCGGCCCGAAGCAAAGAGGTCATCTCCGGTATGTCTTTGGGCGGACCATAAAAGCTCATGCTCATACAACCAAGGCCAAGGGCGGACACTTCCAAACCGCTGTTTCCAAGTTTTCGCTTTTGCATCTGCTTCCTCTTCATTTTGTAGCACAGACTTTCTAGAAGAACGCGGAAATAATACGGAACTGAGGCGGGTCATCCACAACCGCCGCCCCTTAGACTTGGGCGCGAACCGATTTATGGGCGTGCGGCTGCGGGGGTGCCGGCCGACTCGGGCCGTCCCAGAAGTTGCGTTTCATACAATCGTCGGTACGCCGGGCACTCCGCCAGCAATTCATCGTGCCTCCCGCGGCCAACGATGCAACCCCCTTCCAGGCAGACAATCAGACTGGCCTGAATCACGGTTCGGAAGTGGTGGGCAATCACGAAGCTCGTACGGTCGCGCATAAAGTCTTGCAGGGCCAGCGAGATCTTCGCTTCGCTTTCGGCATCCGCCTGGCTGAGTGCTTCATCCAGCAACAAAATGGCGGGATCTCGCAGAATGGCGCGGGCGATGGCGATGCGCTGTTTCTGCCCACCGGAAAGGAAGGTCCCGCCCTGGCCGACCGGAGTGTCATAGCCCTGGGGCAGAGCCTGGATGAATTCATCGGCAAAACTGCGGCGCGCCGCCTCAAGTACCTGGCGAAGACTGACCTGACGGTAGCCATAGGTGATATTGTTATAAACGGTGTCTGAAAACAGCAGCGTATCCTGCGTGACCAGGCCGATCTGACGGCGTAGCGAGGCCAGGGACACACCGGTAATATCCACCCCATCGATTAGAATTCGCCCGCGCGTCGGATCATAAAACCGCGGCAGCAGCGACAACAGGGTTGATTTGCCGGCACCGTTGGCGCCAACAATCGCGATGAGCTGCCCCCGGGTGATCTTTAGAGTAATGTCCCGCAGCACCCATTGTTCCCGATTCGGGTATCGAAAGTCCACGTGCTGAAATTCCACACTTTGCCGATGACGAGGCAAGGCCGGCAAGTCCCGGCGAAAGCTCTTCTCGCCGGGCAGATCAATAATTTCAAAGCACCGCACCGCCGCCGCGGTGGAAGTTTGAATGCGGTTGTTCACATCGTTCAGCTTGCGCAGCGGCTCGAGAATCGCCGCCAGGCACACCAGCATCTGGAAAAACGACTCCCTGCCGATGGAACCTTTCAGCACCAGATCCGCCGCGATCATTACGGGGATACTTACCAGAATGATCGCCAGCGTCTCCAGCAAAGGACGCGACAGCGCCAGGTAGTGAATCAGTCGGCGCAGAGAGCCGAACAGCTCCCGATTGGCGCGGGTAAAACGCCGACGTTCATAGCCGCGCGCCGAATAGGCTTTCACGACCGGCAGGTTGCTGAGCGCTTCATTGCTCACCGCCACCACCTGCGACCAGCCCTGCAATTGACGGCGGCTCGCCCGCCGCAGGTGCTTGCCCAGCTTGCGGATCAAGATCACCAGCGGCAGCATCACAATCAGCGTTCCCAAAAAAAGTTTCCAGTTGATCAACAGCGCCAACCCGATCACGGTGGCCGCTTTGGCCGGCTCCAGGACCACCTTGCCCAATATCGTGCCCACACCGTCGGCCAGCGTGTTGGTGTCGATGGTGATGCGGCTGGCCAGATCGTGCGTGCCATGGCTGGATGTCCAGGAAATGGGCAGGTCAATCAGATGGTCGAAAAGCTTGCGCCGCACATTGATGATCACTTTCGCGGTGACGATGCCGCTTAACAAGCCCTGAAAGTACCGAAAGATGCTGCCGACAATCACCAAAAGAATAAACGCCCCCATAATCCAGACCAGACTGCCAAAGCGGTCTTGCGGCAGCCAATGCACGGCCCCTTCGAGCAAACGACTCGACCAATCCGATGGCCCAAGAACAAAGCGGATCGTCTTAATCGGTGAATGGCTGTCCTCGGCAACGCGAAGCCACGCCCGAGCACCGGCTGGCGCCTTGGCCAGCAAAGACATCATGCCCAGCCAAGTATGGCTTTCCGCCTCCGTGCCCCTGGCGTTGAGGATGCGCACGCGGCTGATCGCCGCGCCCGCTGGCAAGAAGCGCAGCGGCGCGGGGGTGGCGGCGCTGGTGGCCAGGATCGTCAGGGATAAACTGTTCCGCTGGGCGGAGGAACCGAGGTCCAGAATCATCAATCCGAGGCGCTGTTTTACAGCGCGTTGATCGGCCCAACCATGGATGCCCTCCGGGCTAAGGAAAATCTTCATCACCGGATAAAGCAGCGCCACGCCTCCGGTATAGGAAACGCTCACGCCGAGAACGCACAGGAGCGAAAGCACTACCGTCATCCGGTAGGGCCAGACGCCTTTGAGCAGTCGCAAAAATGGATGGGTAGGTTGGGTCATGGTCCCCGCATCAAGCTCCCGGTCGGAGCTGAAACTGTGAATTATATGATTTCGCCGCCATAAATCATCTCGAACCTCTGGGCCGCACCGGTGGACACCAGGCTGATGCGCCGGTGAAGGGTGCAAGTGCGGCAAAACCCGCGAAAATGTTGGGTTGTTTTCTGACGATTCGCTGCATCTTGCCTACCCGTGCCGGAGTGGCGGCACTGGCCGACGCGCTGGATTTAAAATCCCATGACAAGGTTCCGTAACTGGCGACCAAGCAAAGACTCGCCAAGCAGGTGAAATTTCTGTTGACACCCACGTTGACGTAGGCGCCAGCAAAGGGCGGGGTGAGACGACTTGGCCGCCACCGCGTGGCCCATTTTGACGCCGGAGTTGCGTAAAGCCGTCACGGGCATGGTGCTGGCCGCGGCAGGTAGGGCCGCCAAGCGGCCATGAGAGGTAGCCATAGCCCTATCCAGGTTGGTTGTATGGGTGGCGTATCCTTTTGTGTACAAAAAGCTGAACGGCAGGAAGAGCAGGGCGTATCCTCAGGGTGGTCTTTGACCTTTTTAGGAGGACACGCCCCTGCGTTGGTTAGGGTCGGAATTGGAATCTGCAGGGTCCCGGGTGCCCGATCTGTAGAGTTTGATCAAGGACCTGGAAGAATTCCAGGGTGCCGGGAGCACCCAGGGACGCTGGCTGGTGCGGGAGCTGTTGGAAGGGACGATGGAATTCTGGCGGGATGAATAGGTGGCCGCTGGTCGGCCAGAGCGGCAGATGGAACGGCGCGATGATTGCAATGGGTATCCACCGGCGCAAGCACTGGCCCACAGCGTTGGGGTCGTTGGACCCGGTGCGGGTGCCGCGGTGTTCGGAGACGGAATGGACTGCACAGAGGTTCGCCCAGCTGGAAGATCACTGGGCAGCCTTTTCCGAACAGGTGATTGCGATGCTGTGGGGTGGGAGTTCCACGCGGCGGGTGGGGGAACAGCTGGAGCGGATCATCCAGTTGCCGGTGTCGGCTGGTCTGGTCCGCCGCCTGGCCAAAAAACTGGAGGCCCAGGCGCAGGAATTTCACCGGCGGCCTTGGGCCGACGACTGCCCAAGCCTGATCGTGGACGCGATTGACCTGCAAACCCGCGGTACGCCGCGGTGGATTGCCACGACGCGGCGGCAGCGCGGAAATGCCGGTAGGGTCTGACCGGGGCGTATACCGGAGACTGATTACCACCGAGGGCACGGCGGTGGGCGGCGAGGTGGAGGTCGTATATCCGCAGGTAGCACGACAACGCTGCTGGTTCCACAAAAGGCACAACGTGGCCGGGGTGGTGCGTACCGCGGTGGATCCGCTGTGCTACGCGGCTTACGGCTAGTAGTCCGTCACTCTTGAAGTTTCGGGTACAATTTCTCCTTGGCAAGGATGTCGAACTGGTCAAGGAGAAAGGATGGCCAAGAAATACGTTATAAAGCTCACGTCCGAGGAACGGGCGGAACTGCGACAAGTGGTCAGAAAAGGAAAAGCCGCGGCGT
>JAJYFE010000153.1 GCA_021785435.1 Planctomycetota bacterium | reverse complement strand
GAGCTGCTGGTAGTGATATCGATAATAGCCATTCTTATATCTATATTACTACCTGCGTTAGCCAAAGCCCGGGAATTGGCCAATCGCGCCGTGTGCATGGCCAACATCCGCGGGGTCATCCAATCCATGGTGACCTATGCTCAATCGAACGGCGGCTGGTTCCCGGCCATGGGGCAGGGCAACGGAGCTCCACTGAAGCTCTACGGCAACGGTCCCTGGCCCAATGTGCCGGTGGTCCAGGGCGAAACCGCCCCGGAGGTGGTGCAGAGCCAGTTCACGTCGTTTTCCTCTGGTGCCGGGTATTTCGTCAGCCCCCTGGAAAGCATGTGGATACTGGTGTTACAGGGCTACACCACGCCGGCCAGTTTCATCTGCCCGTCCGATCCGCTCGGATCCCAGTGGGTGTCGGCGGAAACGGCCCCCAACCCCACACCGGGAGGACCTCCCACCTACTGTCTGGATTTCGGAATGCGGCCCGGCCAGCCCGAATCCCAGTGGGGACCCACCAACATGGTGGGCGCCGGCGAAAGCTACTCCATCGCCTTCCCCTGGACAGGCGGAGGAAGTGGCGGCACCTACAGCGGCTACTGGTATGGCTCGACCGGTCAGTGGTGGAACACCAACAACGCCAACACGCAGGTTCCGCTGGTCAGCGACATGGCCCCGGTGGATTCCCCCAACGTCGGTGGTGATACCACGGGGATATACCTGCGCATCACCACCACGTTGCCGACCGCCAACACGTATGGCCCGTATATTTACAATTCCGGCAATCATGCCGGCGATGGCCAGAACGTGGGCTTTGGCGACGATCACGTAACGTGGGAAACCTCGCCCTACGTGGGTGAAAACGGTGACAACATCTTCACGTACACCACGGCTACAGGCGTAGTAAACGGCACCACCGACACCAACCAGGTGGACAATTTACCCGTGTTCGGGTCGCCAACGTACCACGGGCCGTATATCCAGACACTAGGCCCACCGTTCGACACCTACATGGTGCCGAAGCGTACGGTGAACCCGAGTTTTGCCACCCTCCAGGCGTGGTGATACCGCCACCCGAGCGGCGGTGGGTGAGCTCCTTCTCCCTAAGCCGCGCCGGGATGGAGGGATTCTTCTGGGGGCCGTTTGGCCAGTGGGAGTGTTGTTGTTCCCGCGTGATTGGATTGACCATCGGCCCTGCTGGCGCCGGCGGGCGCGTGCGAGGGGATCGTGGAGGGCGGGAGGGGGTGAGGCGCGGGAAGCGCGGCCGGAGGCGCCCGCCCGGAAGTTAGCGCGCGTACTTTATAGGAAGGGGCATACGTATTATGCGAACGCTTTTACAATCGCGATTATTCAGCGCTATATTGGGCTCTGCGGCGGCCTTGGCGGGAACGTCATTGGCGGCCGCGAGCGTGGGGCTGACGCTGGCCAGCCACGGCCATACGCGCTACGTGGTCGTAATCGCCTCCAGCGCCTCGGCCGTCGTACGGCATGCGGCCCACGAGTTGGCCCAGGATTTACAAACCATTTCGGCGGCGAAGTTTGCGGTCACTTCCGCTCCACCCACCGGCCCAGCCATTTATGTTGGGCCAGGATCCGCATTGCGTTTCGCCCATTCCAGGCGACCAAGGCCAATCCCACCGGCGGAAGGATTTTCTATTCAGACCTTCAGAAACAATTTCGGAAACAATATAGCCTTGGTAGGCGGCAGTGGCCGGGAAACGCTGTATGCGGTGTATACCTTTCTGGAGGAGCACTTGGGCGTTCGCTGGTACTCACCGCACGACACCGTTATCCCGCGCCGTACGGTGATGCGGGTTCCGGTTTTGCACGAAAGTCAGATCCCCGCCTTCAGTTTCCGGGACGCCTTCGAGTCCTTGGCGAATCGCCACCCCCAATGGGCCGCACACCTGAGATTGAACGGTGCTTTCATCGGCGGTTACTGCCATCCGGGCAGGGCATCCCTGGGTGGATTTAGCCGAATGTTCAGCGCCGCCGAGAATTTCTACCGGTTGGTGCCCCCGTCCAAATACTTCGCCACCCACCCTGAATACTACAGCCTGATTAACGGAAAGCGCAATGACACGTACCTCATCTCGCAACTTTCCCTGGTCAATCCCGGCGTATTTCGAATCATCACCGCGGCGTTGATAGCACAAGCCAGGGACGACCCCGGCGTGGTCCTCCTGGGCCTGTCACCGAATGACACCCGCACGGGCGATGGCAACTCGCAGGGCGCCGCCACCCGGGCCAGCGACGCCCATTATGGCGCGCCCTCCGGCACCCTGCTTCATTTTGTCAATAAAGTGGCGGAGGCGGTGCAGCGGCATTACCCCCACCGAAAAACCCTGGGGCAGCTTGCCTACCACTCCGGCTGGAACCCGCAGTTCGTGGACCGGTGCCCCCACCGAAAGATCTGGCTGGAGACGCTTGCCTACCAGTACAACGCCAAGCCCCCCCTGCCTGGCACCATCAAGGCTGGTCCCAATGTTTTGGTCTACCTTTGTCTGAACCAGAACTATGCGTACGGGGTTACCGCGCCGCAAAACCGCCGTGAAATGCGGGAAATTTTCGGATGGGAAAAGGTTGCGGCCGGCCATCTTGGCGTCTGGGCCGACGAGACGGATTTCGCCCACTATTTGGAGCCGTTTCCGAATTGGGATGAGCTGGGTGCGGATATGGGATTTTATCACCGGCATGGCATTGTCGGAATGTTCTGCGAAGGTAATGGCCAGGGCATAAACGGCATGACGGCGTTGCGCACCTGGGTGATGGCGCATCTTATGTGGAACTCCGGGCAGAACGTCTGGCGGCTGATCCGGGAGTTCACCAATGGCTACTACGGACCTGCCGGCAAGTATATCTATCGCTATCTGCGGCTGCTGCAGCGCCAAGTGCGGGTGACGTTCCAAGGGGCCACAAGACGGGGATCGATACAGGATCCGACCACGTGCCTTCTGCCCACGGAGCCCCCCAACGCGCCCTTCCTGGCACCGTGGGTTTTGGCTAAAGCGAACCACCTGTTTGAAAGAGCCCAGGCCGCGGTGAAGCCCAACCCCACCGAGCTAAGACGCGTCAAACAGGCGCGTTTGGGCATCCGCTACGTGGAGTTGATGCGCCACGTGCCGAAGGCCAACGCGACGCCGACCGAGAGGAGTGCTTTCCGGGCCCGGCTCCAGCGCCTGCTGCGGAACCTGCGCCAGTTTCATGTCGAATTCATTCGAGAGGGCTACCCCGTTTCCAATTGGGCTATGGATATGGAAAAACTGGCCCGCTGAGCGGCGGACGGATCACTGTTTCGGTGCGGTGGCGGAATCGCGTGGCGTGGTATGACTCGGCACATGGGCCGTGTTAAAGCCGGGAAAGCGGTGGGTGCTGGAATGGTGTTGGAAAATCCGCGAAAGGAATTTAGACCGTGAGGGTTGGAACCGCCCAGATCGAAATAACGCCACAGCCGGGAATCGAACTGTCCGGCTTTCAGGTGCGCCCGCAGCCTTCAACAGAAGTGCTCGATCCGTTGTGGATGCGTGCCCTGTATCTCGACGACGGCGCCGAGAAATGTTTGTGGTTGCACACGGATTTGGGAGCGCTGGAGCAGCGGTTCGCCGATCAGCTCCGCCGCCGCATCGCGATGGATTCCGGCCTTCCGTTTGCGCGGATTCTGCTCGTGGCCACGCACACGCATAGCGGTCCGGCTGTGGCCGCCCCTCCCGGAGGCGATGCGGCCGATCGGACGGCGGTTGCAGCGGAGGCCAAATCGGCGGGCCGGACCCTTAAATTCGATGGGGGGATGGTAGAACCAGTCTATGTGACCTGGCTGGAGGCGCAAATCCGGCGGGGCGCCCGTCTGGCCTTGGACGCCCCTGAACCATGCCGGCTTGTCGCGGTGGAGGGGCGGTGTGAGTTGGCCGTGGACCGTTGCGTGCCCGCGTGCCGCCACCCCGGTGATCGCCCTAATCCGGTCCACACAGGTAAGCCAAGGGGGCACTGTTGCGCGTCTGCTTTGCAGCACATGGACCCACGGGTGGGGTGCTGGGCTTTCCGCCGCGGCGACGGCTCATTCCCGGCGGTGTTGCTCTGTTATTCGATGCACCCGGCGTGCCTTTGCAGTTCCCAGATTAGCGCCGATTGGCCGGGCGAAACGGCGCGGGTTGTTTCGGAGGCCCTGCCGGGACGCCCGGTGGTGGTCGTTTCCACCGGCGCCTGCGGCGACATGAACCCCCCGCGGGTCGGCACAACCCCCGACGAAATGCGCCAGGTGGGGCGGCAAGTGGCGCAAAGCGTATTAAGTTCTCTGCTCGCCCGTCCTGCGGGAGCGCCGCACGAGCCGGAAATGCCGCTGCGCTTTCGTTCCACCGAGGTGTCCCTGCCCTGTGCCGAGGCGAATGTCGAACAGGTGGAAGAGCATGCTGGCAGGTACTTGGCCAAGCCGGCTTTCCGCCACCTCGAACCGGCCGTTCGGGCTTGGCGCGAAAACTTGCTGGGAATGTTTCGGTGCAGCGGATCGCCCGGCATAGGGGCCAAGCTGGCGGTGCTGGCGCTTGGCCCAACCGTGATGATTGCGGTCAACGCGGAAATTTTCGCACGGTTTAATACGCTGGTGGGCGCGTCGCGCCGCTTTTCGGTCTTTACCGCGGGCTGCGCCAACGGAATGATTGGTTACGTTGCTCCGGCGCAGGCCTACGAGGAAGGCGGTTACTACGAGGTGGAGAGGTCCGCGTTTTCGTACAACTTGCCGCGCCTGCGGAAGGGCGGTTTTGAGTTGCTTGCCCAGCAAGCCTGCCACCTGCTGGACGCGCTGGCATAGAACCGGGTTATGAGGCGCCCCAGCCCGGCTGCGGCGCTGAATTATTTTAGGAAATGGGAGTTAAACATGCCAATGACTGATGAACAACTATCCGTAGTGCGGGAGATCGGCGAAGCACCGGCGCCATCGGTCCCGGGGGCGGAGGAGTTGGCCGTCCGCGGTGGATCGCCCATCGTGCGCGCCCCCAAGCCGGCCAATTATTTCCACGGCCCGCAGGAAATCGGCGAGGAGGAAATCCAGGCGGTGACGGCGGCGTTGCGCAGCCAGATGTTATTTCGCTTTTTTAAAGAGGGAGCGAATTCACCGACGGCGCAGTTTGAGCGGCTCTTTGCGGAAAAAACCGGCGCCCGGTACGTGCTGGCGGTCAATAGCGGAACCGCGGCGTTGATATGTGGCCTGGTGGGACTGGGGGTTAGTTCCGGCGACGAAGTGTTGGTCCCGGCCTACACCTATATCGCCAGTGCCGCGGCAGTGCTGGCCGTGCGGGCGATTCCTGTCATCGTGGAAATCGACGCTTCCTTAGGCATGGACCCCGAGGACGCGGCCCGCAAAATTACTCCGCGCACCAAGGCGATCATCCCCGTGCATATGCGCGGCGTCCCCTGCCGGATGGCTGAAATTCTGGCCGTGGCCCGCGCGCGCAGCCTGAAGGTGCTGGAGGATTGCGCCCAGGCCAATGGCGGCAGCTACCGTGGCCGCCCGCTGGGCACACTCGGTGACGTCGGGGCATTCAGCATGCAGCAAGCCAAGATTATCACGGCGGGCGAGGGGGGCGTCGTGGTGACCAATGACCCGCTGATTTTTCAGCGGGCCGCGTGCTACCACGATTCCGCCTATACCTTCTGGAAAGCGCGGGATTGGGATATTAAGCCATTTATGGGCGAAAATTACCGCATGTCGGACCTTAATGGCGCCCTGGCCTTGGCGCAACTTAAGAAGCGCGACCGCATTTTGGCGCGCTTACGGGCGATCAAGCGGCGCCTGCTGGAAGTGGTGTGGGACCTGCCCGGTATTACCCTGCAGGACGTGCCTGACCTGGAGGGAGACTGTGGCGTATCGTTGATATTTTTTACCGAAACCGCTCAGCGGGCCCGGATCTTTGCCGAGGCGCTCCGGGCTGAAGGCATGGAAGCTGGATCGATTTTCGACAAAGCCATCCCCGACCGCCACATTTACTATCACTGGGATTACATCTTGGCCAAGGGCACGCCGGACGCCTACGGCTATCCGTGGAACGACCCGGTCCGCCCCTGCCAGGTGGAGTATTCGCGCGACATGTGTCCACGGGCGATCGCCTGGCTGGACCGGTCGGTGGTGATTCCGCTGACCCAGACCATGACCGACGCCCACGTGGAAGATTGCGCCAAAGCCATCGCCAAAGTGGCGCGCGGACTTTAGCCCAAGCCTTGGGATTTCGTCAGCGCGAATGTGGAAAAGGATTTATAAATGGACGCCAGACCCTGGAATGTATTGTTCATGATTGCCCACGACCTCGGCCGGCACCTGAACTGCTACGGACGGAAAAGCGTAGCCTCGCCGCATATCGACCGGCTGGCGGCACAGGGGGTGCGACTGTCCCAGGCTTTCTGCACCGCCCCGCAGTGCAGCCCCAGCCGGGCGACTTTTTTCACCGGACGTTATCCGCACAGCAATGGCGTGATGGGCCTGACCAACTTCTCCTGGGACCTTCATCTGGACGAACGGCACCTCGCGGGGATTTTACGCGACCACGGCTATCATACCGCCGTAATCGGCCACGGTCTGCACGAGACCTGCCGCCCCGATCAAATGGGCTTTATGCAGGCGGTGCACCCTGCGATGATCGGCAGCCGTGGCGTTGCTGTGGGCGGGGCCGCGGACATCGCCTCCGCGGCGGTGCGATTCCTCGTCGAGCGTCGCGATGCACCGCAACCGTTTTACGCCCAGGTGCAGTTTTTTGATCCGCACCGCACCCCGTACGGCTTCAACGGAACCGCCGACGACAGTTTAGGGGTTGAGGTTCCCCCTTGGTTGTGTGATTCACTCTCCGCCCGCGAGGACTTCGCCTCGTTCCAGGGCGCCATCCGCGGCTTAGATGCCGCAGTGGGGCAGGTGCTCGCCGGTCTGGAGGAGGCCGGATTGTCCGGGCGCACGCTGGTCGTGTTCACCACCGATCACGGCATACCATTTCCCCGGGCGAAATGTTCCCTATACGATCCTGGTCTTGAAATCGCTTGGATCATGCGTGATCCGGCGGGCCGATGGGGGCGCGGCCGCGTCATCGACGCGCTGGTTTCCAACCTCGATTTTGTGCCGACTCTGGGCGAGCTGCTCCAACTGCGCCTGCCTGCCAACATCCAGGGCCGTGGTTTCGCCGCACTGCTCAATGACCAGGCCTACCAACCCCGCGCGGAGGTGTTCGGCGAAATGACTTACCACGACTACTGTGATCCGTGCCGGTGTCTGCGAACCACGCGCCATAAACTTATTGTTAACTTCACGAGCGCCCCGTCCTTTATGGACCCGTCCCAGGCCTGGCGACCCAAGGCCGTCACCCGCCACCCCGCGAACCCCGCTTTCGCCTATCATCCAGCGGTAGAGCTCTACGATTTGGTGCATGATCCGTGGGAGTACGAAAATCTCGCCGCGCGCGCCGAGGCCCAGGCCCTACGGCGGCAACTGCTCGATGGCCTGTGCCAGTGGATGCGGCAAACTGGCGACCCGCTGCTCAATGGGATTCCCACGCCGCGCCTGTACGATCTGGCCCTGGCGGCCCTTCGTGGCCAGGAGGCACCGCCGGAAAAGGGGCGAACTACACCGCAGAGCGGACTATCCGAGCAGCTTTCCGCCGCAATACGGATTTCCTCGGCGCCTGTTTAAAGAAGGAGTAGCTATATGGACGTGTGCATCATTGGTTGTGGCGTGATGGGGCGGGAACACGCCAAGTGCTGGGCCGCGCGCCCGGACGCGAGAGTGGCCAGCGTGTTTGATCCGCTGCCCGAGGCGCGGGCTCGCCTGGCCGGCGAATACCACGCTACGGCGTATGACAGCTATGAAAAGGCCATTAGCCATGAGGGCGTGCGGGTGATATCCGTTTGCACGCCCACCTGCTTCCGCCGGCCCATCGTCTGTTTCGCCGCGGAACATGGCCGGCATATTCTGACCGAAAAGCCCTTGGCGGCGAATATAGCCGATGCCGACGCCATGCTGGCCGCCGCCCGGCAGCACAAAGTGCTGTTGTCCACCTCGTTTCAGTACCGCGGATTTTCGCAAAACCAGCGACTGCGGGAGCTGTTTCGCCAGGGCGTCCTGGGTGCGCCGCTTTACGCCCGCTACGTCGATGTCCGCGAAGTCCGGCCCAAACTGGCGATGCATCGGGAATCCATGAACCGCGGGCCAGTGCTTGACGTGGGCGTGCATTATTTCGACCTGCTCCGGTTTCTGACCGGCGCTGAGCCGCTCCGCGTCTTCGCCACTGGCACAATTTGGGGCCGCGGCCGCCAGCGCCTGGCCGACATCAGCGATTTCGCCATCGACACCGCGGAAATCCTGGTTAACTATACCGGCGGCCACGTGCTATCGATGCAGGTTGGCTGGGGTATGGTCGAAGGCTTTAAGGACATCCATGAGGAAACGCTGCTATCCCCGAATGGCACGGTGCGCATAGCTGACGGTCGATGCCGCGTCGCCCTTACCGGCATGATCGACGAGATGGAAATTAGTAAGGTTACCTCTCAATGTCGCATCGACGACATGGCCGAGGCCATTCAAGGACGGAAAGAACTGGAAGTTACCGGTGAAGACGGCCGCCGGGCTGTCCTCGTCGCCATGGCGGCGTTTGACTCTATCCGAACGGGCGCTGCCGTTCAGGTCACCCCGCTGCAGGCGTAGGCCAATGGCGGCATCCCGGTTTGCCGTTTGACGAAACGGCTGAAGGCGCTGGGGTTGGCAAAGCCCAACGCTTCCGAGGCCGCCGCCACTTTCATCCCCCGCCGCAATAATTCCCGCCCCGCCTGCAGTTTCAGTTCCTGAATGTAGTCCCGCAGCGAGCAGCCCTGGTACTTTTGAAACATCCGTAGAAAATGGAATTTGCTGTAGCCCGCCAGCCGGGATAAATGTTCCAACGAAAGATCGCCGCCCAGATTGCGCTTGATCACCTCCGCGATCTCGGCCACCACGGCCCGGCGATTCCGCTCGTCCGTATTCGGATCAAGGCGAACGGCCCGCGCCTGCTCGTATAAGTCCAGCAGCAGTGTCGCGAACTGGGCGAAAAAGCCGGCTCGATAGAGCGGACTCCGCGGCTGTGCCCGCAACAAATCCCAGCTTTTCCAGAATGGGGCCGCGCTGGGTAAAGGCGGCATCACGGAAGGCGATAGGATAAAACGCCCGTGCTGGACCTCACACGGATTCCAACTGAGCGTGAATTGATTGCCGGCGGCCATTTCATGCAGCCACAGATGCCGACACGGCGGCCCGAAAGGAGGATACCAACTATCGTGGCTTTCATCGGCATCAAACAGGAAAACGGTTCCCGGCGAAACCGGGTAAATCTTCCCCTGAAAGCCGTACTTGCCGCACCCGGCCAAGCCAATCAATATTTCCCGAAAATGATGCTGGTGGGTATGCCGCCGCATCCAGCGCGCGTGCCGGGCATCCCGCACCGGCGCCACCTCGTCGCCCAGCGCTGTGCCGATCCATCTGAATCCGCGGAAGTCCAGCAAGACGCCGCTGTATTCTTCCAACGACCACATGGACAGCAAGCCTCCCTTGACACCGGCGCCGCAGCCCGGTTGTTTTCGCAGCGACCGATCACCGCTTCCCGCCCCGGCCACAACGCCAGCACGACCCGACTACCCAATTCGGCCACCAATCGTTATAAAATATACTTGACCGCTCACCGGTGCACCCTGGCGCCATGAGGTCAAAGGAGAAAGTTGGAACGTAGAAGGCCCGCATTTCCCTTTTTGCTCCAACCTTTTCACTTGTTACTTTTGCAAGGAGCATCCCTTGGCCAAGCGCAGCCGTTTTAATTCCACCAGCCCCCGGACGCTCCAAACACAAATGTCCGATTATCGCCACACGGAAAAACGCAAAAATAATCCACCCGCGAAAAGCGCCGCCGAG
>JAJYFE010000152.1 GCA_021785435.1 Planctomycetota bacterium | reverse complement strand
TTCCGATCTTTGCTGGCCATGTGCGATGAAAAGCTTGGCAACGTGCTGGACACGATGGACGCCCTGGACCTGTGGAAGGACACGATGCTGATTGTTTGGACCGACCACGGGTTCCTGCTCGGCGAGCATGAACGTTGGGGCAAGTGCGTCATGCCGTATTACGAGGAGGTGGCGCACACGCCGTTTTTCGTGTGGGATCCGCGCTGCGGCCGCGCCGGCGAGCGCCGGGAAGCGCTGGTGCAGCCGGCCATCGACCTTGCCCCCACGCTGTTGGAAGCGTTCGGCGTGCCGCGGCCGGCGGATATGCGCGGCTGCGCGCTGGGGGAAACTATCGCCCGCGATGCGCCAGTGCGGAAGGCGGCCCTGTTTGGCCACCATGGCGGACAACTGAACATCACGGACGGCCGATATGTCTATATGCGCGGCCCGGCGCAATGGGACAACACGCCCTTGAACGAATACACGCTTATGCCGACGCACATGCGCGCGGCATTCTCCACCGGGGAGCTGCAGAAAGCCGAAATCGGCCCACCGCTGACCTTCAGCAAAGGCTGCCCCGTGCTGAAGATCCCGGTCGTTCCCGGTTCCAGTTGGCTCGGCGGCTGTCAGGATGCGCTGGACACGCAGTTATTCGATTTGCAGCAAGACCCCCGGCAGAAAAAACCGCTGAGCGATGCCGCGGTCGAAGAACGCCTCGCGGCGTCGATGCGTGATTTAATGGCCGCTTACGACGCCCCTCCGGAGCAATATGGGCGGCTGGGGCTCTAACCCGGATATTTCACCGGCTTCTCAAGCGGCGACCCGGCGCGGGTCCGACGGCCTGCTGGTGGCGCCGACAGCCCCAAATGGGGCCGTTCCGACGCGCCGACAGCGCCAAAAATAGGCGTTTTGGGCCATTCCGCGCGGGGCGTATCCGGGGCCCCTATTTCCTTTACCTATGCCTCTGAACCTCCCGCCGATGGAGGGGTTCGGACCTGCTATTCGTCTCCTACTCGGTATTGAGTTGAACGGCGGCCAGCGGCCGCGTCGGCGGCGGTATCTCCCGCAACCGCCGACAGACCAGCCGGAGCAATTCCCGCAGCGGATAACCCCCCGACAGATGCAGCACCGGCCGCCGCACGTAATCCACCGGCACATAGGCCAGGGCGCTGGGCAACACCCGCAGGTCGCCGTAGCGACTCTTCGAAGCGGATTAACAGGCATTGCCGGTCGATGGGCCTGGCGACGACCAATAACCCGATCAAACCAGGCATCCATCTTGTGGTTCTGGACCGGCACGGGACTCAAGGGACACACGGCCCGCAGGGGCGGCAGTGGTATGCACGCATCTGTTCCGCCACCGCCACCCGCGTCTAGTGTGGTGTCCCTAGCGGACCTTTACAATCGGCGCCCCCGCACGACCCGGTGGTGCGGCGGGTAAATTGCTCGTTTGGGCCAGAATGCTCGAGGACCGCAGGAAGCTCATAACGTCAAGTTTTTTCTGGGACACTACACTAGCAACGACGCAGTGTCTTTGGCTACCTCTACAAACCATCGGCAACCACTTCGCCGGAAGGCCTGTGACAGTTTATGCTGCCCCGCCACCCGCATCCCGGCACGACTGTCGCGAAAGTCGCCCGTGCTCCGCGGACAACTACGGATGAGGACAAGGTTGGTTTCCGATTCCTTATCCTGCTCCTGATCGAGGGGTCGCCATTGGCGACAGCAGGGGCAAGAGCAGGAGCACGATTGGCCCCCGCCCCCGGCGCGGTTTCCCTGGCGACTCCTGGACCGGGACTCCGGGCTATGAAGGGCAGAGGGGTGGTGATTTCCAGAACAGAAGCTGTCACAGGCCCTTCGCCGGAAGGCCTACGCCCTCCCGATTGACGTCAGATCGATGAACGATTAGCATAGCGCAATACGGTGCCCCCAGGGGCAGAGTGGGCATCGTGCGCTTGGCAGGATGTTGCGCTCCCCCGAGGCGGATTTCCTGGCGTCACCATTTACTTACGCCGATCGGTCACCGGGCCAGGGTCTGAAACTGGAGTATTCGCCGCTGGCGAGTATTGATCTTCAAGGCAAAGTTTTTTAGATAAAAATGGACGATGGGCGAGGGATCATCCACCGCAGTTCGAGGCCGCCGGTTTATCAGTGGATCGTACCCCCAATACCCCCAAGACCATCCGGATGTATCAACTTGGTTTTATGCGGGCGATCATGCGTGGCAAATATCAGTGGTTGACGGCACCAACCCCGTGGATAGAAGCGCTTCGGGAAAACTTTTCCGCTCCGGATATTGCTTGCCGAAATTCGGTGTTTGAACGTCTTGGGGGAGCAACTGGTCCGGCGGGATCGCACGCCGGTCGCCGAAGTAGCGGTGGTAGGCGATAAGAAAAGCGTTGCCCCTTTGAATCTCGCCCATGAGCAATTCAAGGAACAGTTCTACCGGCGAACGCTGCGCTGGGGGCACCTCGGAATACCGTTTGATAGCCTGTGGCTTGACGACCCGCTCGCGCCGCCTGGCACCCGCTACCAATTGACGGTCGCGGCGCTGGTCCAGGCGACGGTGGCCGGGCGGCGCCTGGCGGTGTGGCATCGCCGTGATCCGCAACTGTCATTGGCGTAGGATGTGGTGGCGCTGCTGGAGAAATCGCTGGCCCAAGCGGGGATTCACCGCTAGATCACCGATAGCTGCGCCGTCTGGGCCAATGCAACAATGGCAGGAGCGCATGGGCCAGGCCGGCACCTGTAGGGTGTAATTTCGCGCCCCAACGCGCGGTGTGGATTGTTTTCGCGAACAGCGTTCGGCACGCCTGCCGGTGCTGTGATTTGGAATTTTGAGGAAAAGCAGGTGGCGTGGTTCGTCGCCGGCGCGGTGACATGTTCAGGTTAAGGAAACTTTTATGTCCGCCATTAAGACGATCCTCTGTTATCCAAATCTCCTGCCCTTCGAACCAACCGAAGCGAATGTGAATGCGTTCATGGAGTCGATGGCGACCGTGGGCGTCACGCACGTGCAAGTCAACCATCTACCGGATTTGATGCACCCCGAGCAGTTGGCCCAGCCCGACAACGTTTATCTGTGGTTCGCCAATTTTGGCCCGCCGCTGGATCTGTTCGTCACAAGCCAGCTCAATGCAGGTTTGTGGCCGGAAATGTATCTGGACCGGAACCGCCGCACGTTGCTGAGTTTCGCAGCGGCGGCACGCCGGCATGGCCTTCAACCGGTGCTTTACCTGTGTGAGCCACGTTTCGTGCCGGAACGGTTCTTCCGGAAACATCCCACGCTACGTGGGCCGCGCGTGGACAATCCCACCTGCAGCAAAACTCCGCTGTATGCGCTATGCACGGATCGGGCCGAGGTGCTGGACCATTACCGCGAGATGATGGCCAAAATGATGGATCTGGCGCCGGATTTGGCTCTGGCTACGATTTTCACCAGCGACAGTGGCGCCGGGTTCGACTATAACCCGACTACGTACGCCGGTCCGAACGGCGCCGCCTTTAACCGGCGTGTATCGTTGGAACGCCGTGTGGTGAGGTTTCTTACGGTCCTGCTGGAAGAGGGTCGCCGCAAGAATCCGGGGTTTACCGTGCATCTGACATCGGGTTTTTCTCCCGAAGACCGGGCAAAGATACTCCAGGCCGCTCCGGCCGCGGTCGTCGGCTCGGTGTACGGTCTATACGACTGGGCAGGCGGGTTGGAGGAACAGTGGGGTTATCATCAAGCCGTCTGGGGTGAGCCGAGGGCGAAATGGAATATTCGCAATCTCGATCGCGCCCAGGCCGCGGCGGACCGGTTTGCTGACATGAAGCAGCGCCTGGAGGTGGCCCGGCAGGGCGGGCGCAGCCCGATCGTACACGCCGAGCTTCCCACCACCGATTACCCGCGGCCGTTGCGGTACACGCCGCATCCATTCGAGACCATCCGCGTCATGCAAGATCTGGTGCGGCTCGGCGCCCATAGCCTCGCCGCCTGGGGCGTGATCAATCCTAAAACGCTGGTACCGTATGATGTCAACGCCGAAGCGATGCGGCTGATTAATGAACAGATTGACGCCGAGGCGGCAGCCCTGGTGACCAGCATCGCCCAGCGGTGGGTGGGCCAACCGCACGCCGCCGCACTGGTGGAGGCGTGGCAGCGGTGCGATCACGCCTGGACGCACCGGCCTCTGTGGACACATGTTGGGCTAACCAAGTACGCCCTGCCCGGCCCGCTCGTGCCGGATCTGATCTCCATAAAACGTGAAGAAATCGCCTACTACCGTACCATGGGCCTGGACGATCTGGAATTAATTCAAGGCCTTGGCCATTGGGTTCCCTTTGAGGCCGATGAGCGCAACCGCGATTTCGTATTGCACGAAATCTATGAGCAGCAGACGTTGCCCGGCCTGCGCGGCGCCGCGGAGCAATTGGAGCGGATGCTCGCCCACGCCCAGGGCGAGGCGCAGGCTGCTCTGCAATGCCAGCGCGACCATATCCAGCTGGCGTTTCTGATCCAGAGATCGCATTACAACTGGTACGAAACCGGCCGCTATCTGGCGCCAGGTCGCAATCCGGGGCACGGCCGGCCAATGGTGCGGATTGTCGACGACGAAATTGAGAATACATGGGAAATGATTAGGTTGTTAGACGGGCGCTTGGAACAATTTATGCGGGTGATGCCCAGTGATCACATGACCTATGAATTTGGTCCCGGTTTTGTTAATCAATTGAAACAACGGATTGCGGTGATGCAGGCGCATCGCGCCGATGCCCCGCGGGTATTGCCCGATCGCTGGAGCCAGCGCAGCGTTTGAGCAGAAAGGGAACCTTCCATGACTGAACCTGTACGTTACGGCATTATTGGCGTCGGCGGTTTTGGTAAACACCGCCGCCAGACTCTGCGTCAGGCGGGCGGCTTCGAGATGCTCGGCGGCGTGGACGTGCGCGGGGAAGCGTTGGTTGAGGCGGAGAAAGAGGAAGGTCGGCCGCTGCAACGTTATGTTTCGGTCGAAGCGCTGGCGGCGGATCCGCGGATCGAGGCGGTTTTTATCTCCACTCCCGCTTATCGACATGTCGAACAAGCCATGACGGTGGCCAAAGTCGGCAAAGCGATCTTCGTAGAAAAGCCCCTCGGCCATGATCCGAAGACCTGCCTGGAATTGGTGGAATACTGCGAGAAGAAACACATTCCGCACGGTCATGGCTTCGCGTCACGCTACAAGCCGATCTGGCAATACGTCAAACAATTGTTAGAAACCCGTACGCTCGGGCAAGTGGTCAGCGTCTCCGCGGCCACGATGCACGCCGGCGGCCTGGCGGCGCCGCCCGACAACTGGCGTTTCCTGGCCGGCAAAAACCCCGGCGGCCCGCTGTTTCAGTGTGGCATCCATGAGATCGATAACCTGCGTTTTCTCTTCGGCGAAGGCCAATGGCTGGCCGGCTATGTCCATCGCACCATCACCCCATCCCCCACGGACGACAGCTACGTGCTCCTCGGCGCCTTCGGCGGCGTGCCTGTCACGTTGCACAGCCACTACGTGGCCGCCTATCGGCATGCGATGGAAATCTATGGCACCAAGGGCGATCTGTTCATCACGGAGTATCCGCAGAAATTGGAGCAGAAGTTCACCGATCTGAAATCGGGGTTCGAACCAGTGTTCGATATCCAGGAAAAAATTCCGCCCACGGACGCCGAAGGGGATTCCCTGCGGGACTTCGCTGCGGCGGTGCGCGAAAGACGCCAGCCGAAAATGAACGGGCGGGAGGGGCTTAAGACCTTGGACTTGGTATTTGCGGCGACGAAGATTGCCACGGAAATTCAATGAGCAATGGGTTGGAGTCAGCGCGTCCGCAGTTGGCCCTGTCCCATTTGGGCTATTTGCCGACGTCCCCCAAGACACTGACGTTGATACCTGCGGGCTCTGTGGACTTGCCAGAAACAATTCCCTTTTATATCCGGCAAAACTGTTTTCGCATGCCGCGCGACGTGATGCCGCTGGGGGGGTTCTCCGAGCGTTTTCCCTCCCCCTACGACACCCTGCGCGGACGGCTGATCCCTCGCCCGGCCTCCTATTACCGCCAGGGTGAACTGCACCGAATCTCTACGCGGTGGGGGCTATTCTGGCAGGCGGATTTTAACGGCTTTACCACGCCGGGCAGTTATCAGATTGAAACCGATTGGCAGGTTTCGCCGCCGTTTGCCATCCGCGAGCGCGTCTATGATCGCATCATCGCCGGCTACCTGACGTTCCTCCGGGCGCAACGCTGCGGCTATGAAATGTTCGGCGTGCATGAGGCGTGCCATTTGGATGATGGTGAATTGGACACGGACGGCAGGCCCTGGCCGGCTACCGGCGGTTGGCACGACGCCGGAGACTTTCGCAAATGGCTTGCCTTCATTCTGTATCACGTCGAAGCCCTGGTCACGCTGCACGAACGCGTGCAGGATGATTTGATTCGCGGAGGTGTCACGCCTGCTCATCTGCGCGAAGAAATAGCCTGGGGCAACCGCCTGTTCCACCGCATGATCAATGATGAGGGGCAGGTGTATGAGGACGTGGCGGGTGGGTCGGCTCCGCCGGGCAGCGGATTTACCTACGAACAGGACTGGTGGTTCGAAAATCATCCCGGTTGTTATGGCGACGCCTCCGATAATCGTTGGACCGATAATCGCCCCGGCTCCGATGACGAGCGCAAGGTGCGCACCACGTATAACCCACTGGTCCAATGGGCCTTCGTCCTTGCCCAGGCGCGGGCGGCCAGGTGCCTGGCGCCACCAGCAGCGGAACAATGTTTGAAATTGGCCGAGCGGGCCGCCCGCTATGGCCGCCGCCGCGGGCACGACAGCCGCACGCTTTTTTTGACCGCCGAACTGCGGGGCAACTTGGAACTATTAGCTGCCCAGTCCACGGAAGCCGAGCAGCAGGCCATTCTGGCATTGGCCACCGAGTTGCTAAACCGTCAGGACTCGGGCGGAGAAGGCTTAAGCGGCTATTTCCTGGAAGGGGGCCAGGCGGATGGATTCCGTTCCGTGGCTTATGCGGCTGATCCCGCCTTGACGCTGCTGCGGCTCTGGGAATTGCGCGGCTGGTTGGGCGGATGCGCCGCCCTCGTCGACCGGGCCGCGGACGCCGTGCATCGTTATGTGGAAGAATACCTCCTGGCGGACGCGGCGAGTAACCCCTTCGGGCTAACGCCGTATGGCGTGTACCTAAATCCGCCGCATACGGACCGCCAGTGCTTCCGTAACGCCGGGCGGAAACGGGGGGTGCGTACGTTTGTCCATCCTTTCAACGCACTGGGATTCGCATCGGGTACTGGATCCGTCCTGCTAAGTCACGCCCACTTGCTGGCACGGGCGAGCGCAGCGTTAGGCCCAGCGTCATGGCGGTCGGCGGCGGAGCGGCTGTTACACTGGACGCTGGGCCACAACACGTGCAATCGTTCGTTATTTACCGGGTTCGGCTACCGACAGCCCATCGGTTATTCGTTTCGGATACCGCAGCTGCCGGAAGCGCTCATGAACGGTTTCCTCGGACGCCCCGATGACAGTCCGTATTTGGAAGAGTCCACCAATATTGAGTGGAATACGCTGGAGTATTGGAGCATTCCGTATCTACACGCCGCCCAAGCGGCCTGCTGGCTGCGGTGAAACGCGGCTTGCCGGAAGTTCACTGGCCCGCCGCGCGATTACCCAGTGCGATGGCCGCCATGGCATAAACGATATGACTCCAGCCTGGCGCGGCACCGAGATAGAAATTGTTAGGAAGATTGAAAATGGGAACGATGCTACCACCTGTTATCTGTGCCGATCTGCTCAAGCCCATTGAAGAAATCGTAGGCTGTGGCCCCATGCTCTGGCCGGGCGGCCAGTCCGGCAACGGTTCGCCAGGCACACCAGTGCGCAGTGTGCTGGTCATATGGCTGGGCCGAGGTGGCGGCCTTTAAGAAGGCGGCGGCCAGCCGCTGCAATGTTGTGTTGTGCCACGAGGCGCCATTCTTCGATGAAAAACACAAATTGCCTCCCTATCGATAACTGAACACTGAAAATAACGTCACGGAATTATCTTGGCATCCGAACCGTCCGCGGCGCGAGTTGATTGAGCGACATAAGTTAATGCTCGTGCAGTGCCATGACGGTTTGGATCGGTTTCCCATTTGTGACGCCTTCCTTGAAACGCTGGGCCTGACCAAGGTGGTTCACCGGCAAGGTTGGGAAAGCATCTATCATTTGCCGCAAACGCTAACCGTGTCCCAATTGGCGCGGACCGTCAAACGCCGGTTGGGAATTCAAGGAATGGTTCGCGTCGTGGGAGACCTAAGACGCCGGGTGCGGAAGATCGTTTCGTTATGGGGCGGGATAGGCCTGTCCGGCAATAGTTACTGGGTGCGCCAAGCCATCACCCACGGTGCTGATGCCGCCATCGCCGCTGAGATGGACGAGGCGTTCACGAAGTTCGCCCACGAAGCGGGTCTGCCGGTGGTCGAAACGTCGCACCAACTTTTCGAAGAAATCGGGGTGCGGCTCTACGCGGAGGTGCTGCGGAAGCGGTATCCACAACTGAAGGTGGTGACTCTCACCACGGGGCGGCCCTACCAGACGATTTAGGAAAGCCACGAATGCCTGACCAAACCGACTGGTTCACGCGGGCGCGCTACGGAATGCTCATTCATGATATTGCGCCCGGCAGGACTCGAACCTGCAACCTACGGTTCCGTAGACCGTCGCTCTGTCCAATTGCGCTACGGGCGCCTGATCCTTGCCACCGCACGGAGCCACGGCGGGCAAACTTTTATTATCCGATCTGGCAGCACAAATGCAACCAGCAATCACGCGCAGACCTCAGGGGCCACGGTGAAATCGTCAGGCCCGTGGACCTGACCCGCAGGACGCCGGAACATCAGCCGGTGCGTCATCGGCGTTGCGATGATCGATGACGCGGCCGTCATCGCGCTCGTCCACCCGCCGCACACGCAGGGTGGCAAAGAATCGCCGCAAATCGCGCAGGGCACCCCACGTGAACCAGATGGTTGTCAGCGGCGTTAAAATAATGGCCAGGTAAATGCCCACCAGGCCCCAGTCCCACCACAGCCGGTCGGGCCAGGGATGCACCAGATTAAGCAGCGTGATGACCACGAACGCGACGAAAAAGAACAGACTCCAGCCGAAAAAGCCGGCCGAGATAAGCTTGTCACCCCGGGTGAAATGCTCGTCAAAGCCCAGCAGAATTCTTTTCCAGTAGGCCATCCGCGTCGTGCGGATCCCTCGGGATTTAACCGCGTCCTCGGCCCGGGCGTAAGCCCCGCGGTGCAGCAGCCGATGCATGTCGAACAGCTCTCGGCACGTGGCCAGCGATAACGCCGCGTAGGTCAGACACCCGGCGCCCATGGCGACGCCGAGCATTTCCTGGCCATTGAGGGGAAAACCCGGCCAGAGGTACGGGGCGATCAAGCCGAACACGGCCAGCCCTGAACCGGTCACCATGGCCACCCAAGCCGCGACCGTCGTGCCGCGACTCCAATATAAACCCCCGATGATCACGGCGCCGCTGCCGCCCGTGTAAATCGCTCCGGTGACGGCGAAAAACATCAAGATATATTGCGTCTCGTGAAACAGCAGGCTGAAGACGAAAGCGAACACCGCCACGCCCGCGATGGACCAGCACAGCAGATTGATATGGACGGCGGGCCGCATCGGTTTTCCCCTCAACGGCAGCACTACATCCTGCACCAGAATGCTGCCCCAGGAATGCAGGTAGCTGATATCCACCGCCACCATCATCAGGAACATCATCGCGGCGAAGCAGCCTTTGATCCCGATCGGCAGCAGATCGCTTAACGCCATGGGAACCGTTTCCTGCAACCGCAGATAATGATTGGGTATCTGGCTTAATTGGGCCTTCACCACCGCCGCCCGGCCGGCGAAAGCGGGATTTTTCA